>JABHYO010000212.1 GCA_018656865.1 Gammaproteobacteria bacterium
CCTGGCTGATTTGTCGTGGATTTTGCCAAGCCGTTTTAACTCATCCGTGTAGATCGTATAGAGAGTCGGATCCGCCGGTAGGAATTCGTCACCAAGTCGTGCCGCACGCCTGGCAGAGACTTCAGATGCGCCTCCCATCCAGATTGGCGGGCTGGGTTGCTGTACAGGTCGCGGGGTTACTCGAATCTGTTTCCCCTGCCACTCGAAAGTCTGACCGGTCCAGGCTTGGCGCAGAAATAGAATAATCGACTCCATATAGCTCTTGCGATTGGCAAGTGACGTACCGAGTGCTTCGAATTCATAGCCGACATAGCCGCCACTGAGGACAGGATCCAAACGACCATTGGACAGGATATCCAGTGTTGCCAGATCCTCGGCCAGCCTGACGGGGTTGTGCAGGGGAGCAATAACTGCGGCAATACGAATGCGCATCTGTTGCGTTCGGCTGGCGATAGCCCCGCCGATAACCATCGGCGATGGCATATATCCGTCCGGAGAACCGTGATGCTCTGAGATCATGACCGCAGAAAACCCCAGCTTGTCAGCCCAGGCACACTGCTCGATACAGGCCTCATATCTGGGTTGGTGATTGTCGCCTTTCTCAGGCGGTTGCCGCAGCGCGTAACGAAGTTCGAATGTGAGCATCGAGGGTCCGATGAAGCAGGGAAGTAACTTGCCACTATACTGCCGTTTAAGTTTAGAAGGTGCAAAAACCCGTACGACGTAACCGGCCTTGAATATGGCTTAATCGGTCAGCGCTTGTGGCCGCCGTTGAGTTCTGCTTGTTCATGAATCACACTGACCCAATGCATTCCTCAGTGTGTGAAAAACTGGATATTGAGTTTCCGCTTCTGGCGTTCAGCCATTGTCGGGATGTGGTCGTGGAAGTGTCGAAAGCAGGCGGTATGGGAGTCCTTGGTGCCGCCAATATGACGCCTGAGACACTGGCCCAGGAACTCGACTGGATCGATGAGCGAATCGACGGTATGCCGTACGGTGTGGACATCATTGTGCCGAACAGTACGGCCGCGCAGGACGAATCCATCCAGGAAGCGGATATGCTGGCCATGGTGCCCGAGGGTCACAAGCAGTTTGCGCGCAGCATCCTGGCAACTCACGATGTGGCAGTCGGGGATCTGGAGGAAAGGGCGCGCGACAAGGCGCATGTTCTCGGCAACAGCCTTCGGGTTGCAGGTGCGAGCAGGCTGCTCGAGGTGGCGTTCAGACATCCGATCTCGCTAATCGTCAACGCGCTCGGCACGCCACCTCCCGTCATGCTGGAAATGGGTAAAAAGCATGATGTTCCCGTTGGTGCTCTGGTGGGTTCGAAAAAACATGCCGTGGAACAGGTCAACGCCGGGGTTGATTTACTGATCGTGGCCGGAACTGAAGCCGGTGGGCATTGTGGTGAGGTTTCGACGCTGGTACTAGTGCCTGAAGTCTGTGAAGCCATCAGTTCCTTACGTGAGGTACCGGTACTGGCCGCCGGGGGCATCGTCACCGGTCGGCAGATGGCGGCAGTCATGGCCATGGGCGCTGAGGGTGTCTGGGCAGGTTCCGTCTGGCTCACCACGCATGAAGCTGAGACATCGGCGGTAGTGAAGGAGAAGATGATCAGGGCACGGTCGAATGATACGGTTCGCTCACGATCCCGTACCGGCAAACAATCCAGACAACTTCGTTCCGCGTGGACCGACGCCTGGGAGTCAGAAGGCCCTGAACCTCTTCCGATGCCCCTGCAATCGCTGGTTGCTGAACCGGCCCTGGACGAGATCGCCATTCGTGCCCAGTCAGGCCACCAGGGGGCCCAAAAGCTGGATACCTACTGGGTCGGCCAGGGCGTGGGTCTGATGAACAGCAGTGAATCGGTGCGCAATGTCGTTTACGGATTCAAAGAGGATTTTCTAACAGCCTATGAAAGGTTGGCTGCGATTCTCAGCGACTAGTCGAGCAGATTCTCCCTGACGGCAACAAGTTCTGAATCCGAGACACCGGCTGTTTCGGTCAGGTAGCACCTCAGGCCGCCGAGTTCAGAGTCTATCGTACCACTTCTTACGGGGATTCCCGATTCCCCTGGGGCCATTGCCAGATCCCTCAGGTTGAAGGCGCCATCTACTCTCATGATACTTTCTCCGATTTACAGTAGTGCGCCGCTAATAAAAAATGGATGGCGCCCCAGAGAAAAGTCAAGGTCACAATTGACAGGGAATAACGTAAAGATTCGCTTCCCCATATCTGTGTTTCACTGATCGCGCCAACGAGGGTAACTCCACCGCCTAGTCCGAAAGCGGTAAAAAATGCCATTGCTATTCCTACGGCAAATGCTCGTAGAGGTAGTGTAACCACTGTCTGAAGGACTACGAAAAATTGCGGTGGGACCATAAATCCAAATAGAGTTGCCAGACCAAGCATTGAGACCGCTACCACGGTAGACGGTATGAAATAGGCCAAAATGTAGAGAGGCGTCGCAACAATTACTCCGCCTGCAC
The DNA here is from genome assembly GCA_018656865.1 of Gammaproteobacteria bacterium. Lineage (GTDB taxonomy): Bacteria > Pseudomonadota > Gammaproteobacteria > Pseudomonadales > Azotimanducaceae > UBA9659. The sequence goes on from JABHYO010000212.1 coordinate 2,490, forward strand.
TAATCCACATCGAACCTCTCATGTCATGGCGGTTGATGCGATCTCCAAGCACACCGGAAAGTAGGGCGCTCAAAGATCCGCCTGCACCTACAATACCTGCAAGTATCAACCCCACCGTTTTAAGATCAAGTTCATGATAGCGCATAAGAAAAATCGGCAGCCATTGCACCGCACCCATAGCAGCGACACCGATTAGAGAGAATCCGAACACCATATGGCGATATGTCCTTATTTGCCAAAGGTTCCCAAACGATGAAAAAAAGGAAAGCTTTTCATCCTCGTGTACACCTCTGGAGAGGCGGTGATTTCCCATCGAAAAAAACAGAAGCACGGCTATCAAGAGTGGGAGGATTGCTGAAAAGGAAAATCCTGCTTGCCAACCATATACTTCTGTTATCCAACCCCAAATGCCCAAACCGACGATCACGCCTACGGGCGTCCCGGCGGCAATGATGCCCTGAACCTTTGAACCTTTTTCTAGAGGAAAGTTTTCGGCAATAGTCGCCTGCGTTACCGGGGCAACAATCGCTACTGCCATACCGATACCCGCGCGACAAAGAAGAATGGCGACATACGAATCAGACAGTCCCGACAGCAATGCCAGTATGCCAGTAATAGCAACTGCACCGCTTATCACAAGTCGTTTACTATATCCCTGAATTAAATGCGGCAGACTCAGGGATGCGACTGCATATGCAACTGCGTACACCGAAACCAGCAAGCCTCGTTGCGTATCGCTCAATTGTAAGTCCTGACCAAGCGGACCCAGAGCAATGGCGATGATTTGCCTGTGAAAAAAATCCACCGCTGCTGCGGTTGTCAATCCGAACACCAATAGTCGACGGTGGCTTGTTACAGGTTTTGAAACAGTGTTTTCAAAAGGTTGGGTCATAAGGCTGAATCGCCACGCAGTGGTAATACTTTGTCAGAGTCTGTCCTAGAACGGTATTTCCGAAGTGACCTATTTGAATGCAGATTAGGACAATACAGGGGTCAGCTTATGGATGGTGAATTTGCAGTCGAACAGTGGCCAAAGCGATTACCTGATAGTTCTCTGTTTAGATTTCCCGGTGGAAGTCTATTTTCTGGTAATGATGTGGGCTGTAGCGAGGCCTTCTCCGTTGGGAGGGCGAAAATTCGGTGCCTTTCGCGAGGGTGGATGTCCGGTTTCGTCCAGTTTTCAGACCCATTCATGCCTGCTTTTTGATCTTCTCCAGGGCAGCATCTGTCAGGAACGCAGATCGGTTCTTGTGTTCTTTTTCGGCGGCATCATCAATCATGGCCAGGACACCTTCAGGGATCGTCACGTTTACCCTGGCAGCTTTTGTTGATATGTATTCTTCTTTGACATCAACCCGTACTGCAATCCAGTTGCCCGGTTTTTTTTTCGCGTTTACAACGTCAATTGGATGCGACTTCGGAATCGGCTCACCCCGTTCCAATAAGTCTTCAATGTACATAGTGATGGCTTCCTGTGCGTTTTCAATGGCCTCTTCCATAGTGTCGCCAGCAGAAAAGCAGCCAGGCAGGCACGGCACCATAACGCCAAATGCGATTTCCTTACGGTCGGATTCTTTGGGTACTTCGACAAGTGTATAGAACTCCATTACTTCAACCTCGCTTGCTTTCGTATTGCGTTGACAAGACCTTTGCCTAAATCCTTCTTTGGATGTGGTACGGTAACACTGTGACCAAAGTCAGGATGAATGAACTGATGATGACTGCCACGTATTCGCTTCAGCTTCCAACCATTGGCTTCCAGTTCCTTGATGAGGTCTTTGCTTTTCACATGCATATTATACACATGATATACACATCAGGGTAACTGGTTGTCTTGCTGCTCAAAAGCAGACGTCATAGTGACATCAGAAATTACCTGGAGTTCAAATCATTGCAGCTCCGCCAGAATTCACAAAGGGTCCAGACCGGATTGCATAGGTAACACTTTATACGAGGACAGAGGTTGTACTCTGACCCCAAAGGCTGTTCAAGCTACACTTCTTGATGCTATCGCCTTATCCAGGTCATAGGTGGCTTGTAAGTTCATCCACAAATTTGGAGAGGTGCCAAGGGCATCAGCCAGGTCGAGTGCCGATTCGGCGGTGATACCTCTTTTGCCGCGGATCAATTCGTTCAAACGCGCTTTGGTCCAGCCCAGTTGTCTTGCAAATTCGGCCTGACTCAATCCCATGGGTTGTAGAAACTCTTCAAGTAGCATTTCTCCGGGGTGAAAAGGATTCTTTGGTAGATTAGTCATCATTATTCTCCCTAGTCGTGGTAGTCGAGTATCTGTGCATCTGTTGGTAAACCGTTCTGCCACCTGAACGTGATTCGCCATTGATCATTGATTCGGATTGAATGGAATCCCTTGAGATCGCCTTTCAATCTTTCCAGGTAATTACCCGGTGGGATGCGAAGATCATTTAGTTCAGCGGCATCGTGCAAATAAAGGAGCTTGCGCCTGGCTACTCGACGTAGCTCGTTTGGAAACTTCCTTGTAACTCGGGTAACTCTGTCATAGAACAAGTCCTCTGCCAGTCTGTTTCCAAAGGATTCAATCATGTTCCTATATTATCGGAACTCGATAACGGTCACAAGGTAGGTTAAGTGTGGGTGGTGAATTAATAGTTGAGCAGCGGTTCGAGTGATTCTCTGAAAATTCCCTGTTCTAAATTGCTGCTGGAAGTTAAAGGCGTCCTCTTGTGCGGCTAGGATACCTCTCCATATTGTTGCGCCCGATCCCATCGTGAGCTTTCGTCGATACCAATTCGCCTGGCCGCAACGAGAAAACAAACAATAGCACCCATACTTACCAGGATTGACAGCATCATTCCCATCCGAAGATCACCAACTGAGTCACTGATACGCCCAACCAGATAAGGACCAATTCCCAGACCAATAAGGTTGAGGCTGAGAATAAGCACGGCGGCACCGGTACCCCGCATTCTTGGGAGGACCAGGTCTTGAACTGTAGAAGCCCCTGGGCCTGTAAACATGGCGCCGCACAACATGATCGGGGCTAGAAGCGCTGCTGCTACATAGGTCTGATCTGTGTAAAGCATCCATACTATCAAAGGTATCGGCACACCCGCAGCAAACACACCGACCAGAAGCCGACCACCATTGTTCGTTTTTTTCCAGTGATCTGCCCAGACCCCACCTACAACATCACCGGCAATTCCTGCAAAGACTGACACGGTTCCTACGAGGGTTGCCACCTCACCGACCGACATATCATGAAATCTCATAAAAAATGCCGGAGTCCAAAATGTCACACCGAAGCGGCTGAACGCAATGCAGGTAAAACCCGCAACCGTCAGTACAAATGATGGTGTTCGAAACATAATCGCAAACGCAGGCGCGTCGCGATGCATTAGGGACTGTGCCCAGGTAAAAATCACGTAAAAACCTGCTGCAAGGCTTATCCACTGGGCATAGTCACCAGTGATGTAGATTGCCAGCAGCGTCAGTACCAAGATGACTCCACCTGCAGTGAGGTTTTGCCTAAAATGAGCTTTGCCCAGTGATCCTATCCGAATCAATGAGAGGGGAGGAATAATCCAGCTGAGTTCTTCAAGGAACGCCGGCCAAGGCTTTTGAGCAGGCGGCTTCGCGACCCTACCGTCACTTAGTCCGCGAATAGGTTCTTTCAGTAGGTAGACTAAGATTGCCAGCAGGAGCCCTGGAAAACCTACGGCTAAAAATGCAGCCTGCCAGGCCTTGATACCAAAAGGTTCTGTGCCGGCAGGGAACATTGCTTTCCAGCCTTCAACGACGTAACCACCAATCAAAATACCGGCACCACCGCCAATCGACGTACCTGCAACGAAGATAGACATTGCGGTTGCGCGTTTCTCGCGCGGAAAATAATCGGAAATCATGGAGTGACAGCAGGGTCCTGCCGCCGTTTCACCTATACCCACTCCAAACCGGGCAATAGCCAATTGCGGAAAACTTTTTGCAAAGCCACAAACCGCTGTCAGCATGCTCCAGATTGCAAGACTGAGGGACGCGAGCTTGCGCCTCTCCCACGTATCTGCGAGCTTGGCCGCTGGAACGATGAAAATAATATGAAAAATGGCAAACGCCGTGCCGTAAAGAAATCCGATTTGGGCATCGGTAATCATGAGATCTGCCTTGATCTCTTCTGCCAGAATGGCAACGATCTGCCGGTCCAGAAAGTTGAATCCTTGTACCAGCGTCAGGATGCCGAGCGCGTACCAGGCATAGACACCGCCAACCTTGTTGTACACCCTGCCCGAAGGCTCTTCTGGGGTTAAAGGACTCAAGATCACCTGCTTTTTTTATGTTGATTCTTACAACGTAGTTAATGGGAGGTTTGATGGTGCTGTAATCAAATTTCAGGTAACCCCGATGCCAAAATATAGCATCAGGCATCAGACAATCTCCGTACGCGCAACCGTAGTAAACCATTGTCTGAATGGTTCTGACAACTTAACTCCCGGAAGTGAGATAGTCTGGCGATGAATACTTATTGACGCCACCGCTTCCCGCCAGATTTCTAGTACGTGCTCCGCATTACCGCGATCTCAGGGTGAGAGCGTTCGCTGAATGGAATAGCGTAGTTGCTTGAGAAGTTGTTCTTGATTGTTGTTGCTTCGAGGATTTAACTTGTCGGAACGCCTCCTGCTTTAAAAGATATGAGCCTTTTGTCGAAAAGTCTGACCGAATCCGACGTGATGATACTTGATGCTCAAACTTTAAAGGACCTTGATATCTTCGATTCGAATGATGTGGAGGAGAGCCTCTACGCATTTTGTAACCTCACACAGACCGAAGGGGGTGCGAAGGTCTTGCGGCGACGGATGGAACGCCCTTGGTCTGAAGCATCACTCATTCGTGCGACGCAAGAGAGTCTATCTTTCATACTGTCAAACAGGCAGATTTTTACAAAACTGCCGTCTGCGTACATTACGAGTCGGACAGAGCGTTACACCAGCGACGTATTGCCACTCGTGACTCAGGACAGTTTGGTGGAGTTCAGTCTCAGCGCCTTTTCGCTGTGGGCTAATCAGGACAGTCACTACGCCAGTATCGTTAGAGGAGTACAGATCACCAGCCGATTTATATGGGCGCTACAACAATTCTTATCCCAGCCTGAACTGGCTTCTTCTCTCGGTGAGCTAACTCCTCTTGTGGAGGAAATGCGAACACTCATTGCTCATCCAAAAATATCTCTCGCCTCTCATCAGCCTAAGAAGAGTTGGGCTTGGAAGACTCTGCGTCTAGATCAGGTTTTTCGCCTTCACGAGAAGGAGGCGCTCTCCAGATTGCTGCAGCTCATCTTTGAGATAGATGCGCTTGTTGCGATGGCAGATGTAACACGCAACAAGGGATTTGTACTGCCGGAGATTCAAGAGGGCTCTCTCCGCGTGTCTGCAGAAGGATTAGTTCATCCTTTTCTGGAAAAGGCAGTAGCCAATTCTGTTGAACTTGATCAGCGCCGTCGGTTGCTTTTTCTGACAGGGCCGAACATGGCAGGGAAAACGACGTACCTACGAACCTTCGCCACTGCTCTTTATCTGGCACACCTTGGTATGGGAGTACCCGCATCTAGTTTTCGCTTTGTGCCTGCAAACAGGCTCTTCAGTTCTATCTCGCTTACTGATGACCTTAGAAGTGGCATCAGTTATTTCCGTGCTGAAGCACTGCGTATCAAAGCAATCGCACATGCGGTGGCCGAAGGACATCGTGTAATCGCAGTCATGGATGAGCCATTCAAGGGGACAAACGTAAAAGACGCGTACGATGCTTCGCTCGCTATTTTGGAGAGGCTGGCTATCAGAGAAGATTGCCTATTTGTGTTCTCCTCACATCTTATTGAATTAAGCGAGCATTTAAGTAGTAGTAAGGAAATAGTCTGTTGCTATTTTGAAGCCAAGGAGGGTGAAGGTCGATTACGCTTCGACTACAAATTACGTTCTGGGGTTTCAGACCAACGGCTCGGTATGCGGGTTCTCCAGGAGGAAGGTGTCTTTGAACTTCTAGACTCGCCTTGAAAAGTCCGGTTGTGGCCGAAAACTCTCCTATTATTACCCGTCACCCCTGACGAACAGAATGTCAGCTTTTCTTAGTAGCGAACACAGCACCAATGCGAGAGCTAGTCACCAACTGAATGAATTAACAGAGTGATTACAGCGATGTATACCCAGCACCCACGGTAACAATTAGCCTAACTAGCATTAAGTCATCAGTACTCGCCATGCCTTAGGTGTGCAGAGCTGTGAAAGAGAAGCACAAAGACTAGCTTGCTGATCAACTCCGCCAATCGATATACTGATCCAAGAGCAATCTGAACTGCAATCAGGCACACACAGGTCAGGAATAGACTATGATTGAGAAGTTGATGGAAAAGTGGCACCAGAACCTCAATGGCGAACTGCCTGGTGGAATTGACGAGTTGTTAGCAGACGATGTTAAATTTTATTCGCCGATTGTTTTCACTCCGGTCAAAGGCAAAGAGCTGGCCAAATTGTATTTGGGTGCGGTGGGGAATACTTTCAGCGGGGGCGAAACAATGGAGTCGCTGGGTGCTGATGACTCCAAGTTCAAATATACCAAAGAAGTCGTTAGCGGATACCACGCAGTTCTGGAATTCGAAGTGGAAGTTGAAGGCAAGTATGTTAATGGAGTCGACATTATTACCTGCAATGATGAAGCGAAAATTATCGAACTGAGAGTAATGTTGCGGCCTTTGCAGGGAATCAACATTATGCATGAACAGATGAAGAAACGACTCGATAAGCTGCAGAAAGCAGGGCAGGGTGTGTATGATCGCTAGGATTGTCCCCGGAATTTGAGCTGATTTTCTTTCAGTCAGAACGGCGCGACAAGAGAGGCAAGTACTATTGTTGGCTTCTCGTTTTTATTCACTAAAGCCGTTGGCGACAAATCAGCCTATGAATCATCACCCGTTTTGTGATAATTATTTGTATCCACCTGAATAGACGTCCAGGCGTCGGTGCTGGCCGAACCCAGCGAATCCAGGTCATTAAGTAGACAGTCCGCTACCAATGCCGAAGCGGCGAAATAGGGAAGAAAGGCTGAAACGCTGCTACCGACCCAGGCTGTGTGATAAATCGATTTTCAGCACACAAATTCATTTCAGTCGAAGGTGATATATCACATCGCTTCCA
>JABHYO010000209.1 GCA_018656865.1 Gammaproteobacteria bacterium
CCCGCCTGTCCCCTACCAAGACGACCACATTCAAGAGCTGACAGGTCTCCAGCCGGACTGTTGTAGCAGGTCGTAATGATGTTAACTGGATCGGGCGTACCTATCGCATCATCCACCTCGACATCGTACCAGTCTAGAGCGACCCTGAGCTGGGCAAAGTCAGGCTCCCAGACAAGACCCGCAGAGAAGGAATCAGATGTCTCTGGTTCCAGGCTCTCGTTACCACCGGCTGAAATCTTCAACTGCGCTGCGGGCTGTACAAAACCAGCAGGCACACCAGCCGCCGTACAGTTGGCCTGCACGTTGGGATCGGCAATCGGTGCAGTACATGGATCAACTACGCTCTGGAAAGTATCGGAAATACCACCAAACAACTCGAGGATGTTGGGTGCCCTGTAACCGGTGGCTACCGTGCCGCGGAAACGTAAGGATTCAATAGGCGCCCAGCTGACTGCTACTTTGTAGGTAGACTCATCACCAAAGGTGTTGTAATCCGACCAGCGAAATGCCACATCCAGACTGAGATCCTCCGCGCCGGGTGCGTCCTCCAGGAGCGGTATACTGAACTCTGCATAGAGTTCCGTCACATCATAGGAGCCATCTGTCGGAGAGTTGAAGTTACCGCCGGAGTCCCCTAGTTGAACGATACCCGATGGCTGCACACCACCGCTTTCATCCCTGTACTCAGCACCCAGTGCAACACCAACTGAACCAGCCGGCAGGTCACCGAATTCACCCGAAATTGCCGCAGCAAAATGGACCATGTCGTAGCTGGTATCTTCGATGTCATCAAACGTGATGTAGGCAATCTCCTCGGCTGTTTTCGGACTACGACCAAAGATATTTAACGTCGGATCACCGTTTGCATCCTTAGGGCATGATGCAACCAGAGCACAAGCGGCTGGATCCACGGCAATCTGCAGATTTCCGACATTGACCTGACCCTTGGTGACCTCAAACAATTCCGAGTGACCAACCGTTGCCCAGATATCCCATTCCCAGTCGTTCTTAAGCGTACCCCGCAAACCTACCGTTGCAGCGACAGTATCGCTGTCGTAATCGAAGGTACGGGCACCGGCGTCAAGACCCCGCCAACTCATCTGAAAATCGGGGTTGGCAAGACAGGCTGCCTCTTCCGCTGCATCACCCAGCGCAGCACAGTTGGTTGCCCTGGCTCCCAGAACAAGGTCTCTGGCATCGGTGGGAAGAAGCGGGTGCGTGAAGGGAACCTGGATCAGATCGGTGAAACGACCTGCAGCACCCTGGATAGGCAACGGTGTGAAATTCAGCCGGCCCTCACGATGAGCTACTATCGTTGACATGTAACCGACCATGCCATTATCAAAGTTGTACTCTCCGATACCCGCGAAGTTAACCGCCTGATTTTCGTTAATCAGCGACACACCCGTCGGAATATCGTTGTAATTAAAACGGTGTCCTTGATTCAGGATACAGTCCAGACTGCCCGAACCATCCGCACCATTCGTATTGGAGAGGCAGAAAGTGTCATAGGGCTGGAAGCTGGCATTCGTGACAGGATCTGCTTTGAAAATAACCCCTGCGCCCGGCTCGAGAATACGACCTTCCGGAGGAATACCACTACCCATCAACGTTAGTATCTGTCCACCGCCAACGTCGAGCTGCCCAAGAATCGGAATCTGCGCCCAGTCACGATCCTGGTAATCGACATCACCGTCATCAACATAGCTGATGGCTGCAGTGAAAAAACCTCGATCCCCCGATATACCAAACAGAATGCCGGTATCGATATGATCGCCGCCGTCCTCAGATGGTGAACCGGCTCCGAAGCTGATTTCGAAACCATCGAAGTTCGTTTTTGGAATCAGGTTTATAACTCCGGCTACAGCGTCCGAACCGTAGATCGAAGATGCACCATCCGCAAGCACTTCAACACGTTCAATCATATTGACGGGAAAGGACTGCAGATCCACTCCCATCGACAACGAACTCTGAATGTTTGAAACCGTTCGCTTGCCATTGAACATCGTTAGCGTTCGCTCAGGTTCCAGTTGGTGTATTCCGCTATAGCTGGATCCGCGGCCACCATTGGCATCATTTCGGCTAATACCCTGACTACCGATTGCAGGTAGTTCAAGCAATGCATCGCTGAGAGAAAAGTTTGGATTTTGTGCAACAGTGTCACCCATGAGCGTTGTCATGGGCCCCGTATAAGAACCCGCATCTCTTTTGATACGCGAACCGGTAACGACCACTTCTTCAATCATACCTTCAGACTCTGCATAAGCAGAAAGTGAAGTAAATGATGAAGAAAGTAGAACGGCACCGACTAACGTACCCCACACGCGGGCGTGTGAGTTTTCGTTAAACATAATAGTCCCCACTATTGGTTTGATTCTCGAATCCGTCTTCAGGATTCATCCCCCGGATCTAACAGCAATGTGCTGCGTTACCAGTCATCGATAACGACTGGCTGATCCTCAATCGGCGAATTGTAACGTATGAGAAAGGTTTTACCTCAATATTTAATTGAAATATTTTCCTTTCTGTTAAGCGGGGCCATAACTCGTTGTTTTAATTGACAATATCGGCGCCACCCTTCGCTTCGAGAAGGGTGGTGATAAGAGAAAACCTGTGTAACGACGGCAATATCCGTCTATAGGTCGGGGAAAATGCGGAGAAAGTTCATTGTCACCCGTTATTCAGAAATGGAGCTCCCGGATCACCGGTTTCAACCATTCTCTGCCATCTGCGCCTGAATGTAGTTCTGAATGCCTGCGTCCTTGATTAGCCCCAGCTGAGTTTCCAGCCAGTCCACATGCTCCTCCTCATTGAGGAGAATCTTCTCCAGGAGATCCCTGCTGGTAAAGTCGGATTGGACTTCACAGAGAGCAATCGCTTCGCGCAGATCCGGTATGGCGACCAATTCCAGCTCCAGATCACCGGACAGCATTTCCTCGACATTCTCACCAATCCTGAGTTTGTCCATATCCTGCATATTGGGTAACCCTTCAAGGAAAAGGATTCTATCCAGCAACCAGTCGGCATGCCCCATCTCTTCGATGGATTCCTTTTTTTCTTTCTCTGCCAGTCTGGTTAACCCGCGATCCGCAAGAATCTTAGCGTGCAAAAAGTACTGGTTTATAGCGGTCAATTCGTTTTTCAACACCTTATTCAGGTGGTCAATAATTTCGGGGCTTTGGGGTTTCATTGGTCTCTACTCCTCTCAACAAGGAAAGAATATACAGACCTTATCCTTGAATTGCTAATATTTCTTTTAAAATCAATAGGTTGAGAATGAAACACATTCTCAGTAAGCAGTGCAAATAATCTTGGTATTACGAATCGTTCTTATTTACAATACGATGCATGATTATTTGTATCTGCAAGAATGTGAACAGCAACCAATTGAAGGAATGTCTGCAACGGGGCATGTCCCTGGACGACATCTCCCAGGAAATGGGGCTCGGTACTGGCTGCGGCCGTTGCCTGGAATATGCCGGCAGTATCGCCGAGAAAGAATCCCCGGTGGTCGCGCGCGAACACTCGCGACTTTAAAAGCCGCGAGTTCGCGTAATATCCAGTGATGTGCCCGGCAGTGCCGCTATGCGAAGCGTTTGAGTTCCCGTCTGGCAATTACCATCTTATGGACTTCGTCCGCACCATCAGCAATGCGTAGCGCCCGGCCGTTTCGCCACATGGATGCAATCGGTGTGTCATCAGATACACCCAACGCGCCCAAACACTGCATAGCACGGTCGAGTACGTTCATCATCATATTAGGCACAACGACCTTGGTCATAGAGAGCTCCTGTCTGGCATTCTCTTTGCCGAACTTGTCCATTTTCCAGGCCGCGTACTGAGTCAGTAGTCGTGACTGGTCGATCTCCATTCGCGAAGTTGCGATCCATTCCTGGACAAACTGCTTATCGCGCAAAAGGCTGCCATGAACCTCACGTACACACGCATGCTTGCACATGATCTCGAACGCCCTTTCCGCCATGCCGACCGCCCGCATACAGTGGTGGATCCTGCCTGGCCCGAGTCTCGCCTGGGAAATCATGAAACCGCCATGTTCAGGTCCAAGCAGATTCTCTGCGGGCACCCGACAATCGTTGTACTGAATCTCGCAGTGACCGCCGCCACCTACATGCCCCATGACAGACACAGGACGGATCAGATCAAAACCCGGTGCGTCCGTTGGAACCAGGATCATGGATGCACGCTCGTGGGGGGCAGCCTTCGGGTTGGTAACAACCATGGCAATAGCAAAACGTGCGCCGATTGCACCACTGGTAAACCATTTGTGACCGTTGATGACCCATTCGTCCCCATCCCGTACGGCTGTGGTTCTTAGACCGGTTGGATCTGAACCGGCAGTATCCGGTTCGGTCATAGAGAAACAGGACCTGATCTCACCTTCCAACAGCGGAGTCAATAACTCCTCTTTTTGTGCGTCAGTACCAAACTGTGCCAGAATTTCTGCGTTGCCAGTATTCGGCGCATCACAGTTAAACACCCTTGGAGCGGCCTGACTTCTGCCCATATGTTCACAGATCACTGAATAATCATGGTTGGAAACGCCGGCACCCCAGTCTGAATCCGGCAAATATAGGTTCCATAGACCGAGGGATTTTGCCTCAGCCCTCAGGGCTTTCATCGTCGGTGTTTCCTGACCGTTTTCAGTTGTCTTGCCTTCCTCAGCGAGGATCCCTTCTGCAGGTATAATTTTCTCGTCAATGAATCGAACGACCTGATCCTCGATGATCTTGCCTTCTTCTGATATACCGAATTCCATAAGTCCTCCCTAGAACTTTTAGCCAATCGAAAGCATATTCACCACCCAATCTATCTCGACATCAATTGTGATGACCGCGATCGTGGCGGAGACTTTTGCCTCTGTGTCATTAAAAATACACCAGACAGGGTTCTTCACAAAATGCTGTCAGTGTTAATCTCGCACTGGATTGCAGCAAGACTACCGTTTCAGTGCTGCAACAAAGTTGTCGTGGATCAAGCATTTCAGACATTGGAGAGCATCAGCAAGCCTTATAATTCCTGTTGAACTGACATTATAAGATTGCCGCATCGGAAGGGAGATACCTGCAGGGCTATTATCGGGTCAAGGCTCGGCTGATAGTCTGATGCACTACAATGAAACCGTGAAAACACACTACGACACTATTGGTAAAAGCTACTCCAGTACCAGGCAGCCGGACCCAAGGATCGCCAAACAAATCTTGAGCGCACTGGGTTCCGCAACTTCCGTTGCCAACATCGGTGCAGGTACCGGTTCCTATGAACCCGAAGATCGTCAGGTTATCGCGGTGGAACCTTCTGCCACCATGATCAGCCAACGGCAAGACAACAAGAGCTGCCTGATTCAGGGTTCCGCTGAAAAACTACCTCTTGCCAACCAATCAGTCGATGCCGCACTGGCTATCTTAACCATTCACCACTGGACTGATCTTGCGGCGGGGATACAAGAGATGCACCGTGTGGCGCGAAATGAGGTGGTCATACTCAGCTGGGATCAAGCTGTCTGGGAATCCAATTTCTGGATGATCCGGGACTATCATCAGCAGGCCCTCGAGGCAGACAGGCATCGCGCCATACCCATCGAGCAACTCTGCAGCTATTTCAAGTCCAGCGATGTTAGCGTCGTACCCATCCCTCACGACTGTATGGACGGTTTTCATGGTGCATTCTGGCAACGACCGGAAGCCTATCTTGATCCGGTTGTTCGAGCAGGGATTTCGACCTATGCCAATATGTCGAACCAGCAAGAACTGGATATTGTGGGAAGACTTCAAGCAGACCTCGAGGATGGCTCCTGGCGACTCCGAAATGCTCATCTACTGCAACTCGAGGAAATTGATCTGGGGTACCGATTGATCGTCGGTCAAAATCAATAAACAAGAATCCGGCCCGTCAGAGGCCTGATTTCAGTGCCGGTTTGAGCAGCATGGGCGCTATTCGAATTCCGTAAACTACAAAGGCAGCTATCCACAGGAATCCCGCGAGATACACAACTTGCGGCAGTTCACTTGCGATGGCACGAGCCAGTGCTGACAGGTTTATCAGGATGAACACCGAGGACAGCATCCAATCTGAAGCCAGTTCACGGTTGGTGTGGCCCATCGCTGCACGGGAGGACACGGCAATGATGAGCCCTGCCATCGCACCAACACCCAGGGCATGAAGTCCGGCACTCACTGATAGCCCACCCCATGTCTGGCTGACTCCCATCAAGATAAGTCCTACCCCGAGCCAGGAATAACAAACATGAAGTACGAGAACGAGAGGGTCCGCAAAGGTTCGATAGCCTTGCCATCTAGCCAGCCTCCAAAGCTGAAGACAGCCCGCCATCAAAAGCAGGGGGCCAGTTGCTGCAGCACCAGGCAAGATTACCCAGGCGGCACCAGCAAGTGCAGTCCAGGTGACAACCAGTCCATCGAACCAATTAGAGGAGGTTGGTAATGGCGAGTCAGGGCCAAACTGACGCCGCAGCCAGTTGCCTGTAAATGCTGGAATGATTCTCCCACCGATCACAGAGATCAAAACACAAATAAGAATGATCGCCCCATTGATCGACAACTTCTGCGTGCCAAAACTGGTGTCAAATACACTGTCAATATGGAAGCCAGCATTCAACAGGAGGAATACCGCAAGAATGCCGACAATCTTCAGGTTTCGATAGTTTCTACTTGAGACGACTTCTATGCACATGATGGTCGCCAGCAACAACCAATAGCTGATATCAATCAGTAGTATCGCCAGGGGCCCGATGTCCGGTGTCTGAATAAAAATGAATCTGGCCACCAGCCAGGATACAACCAGCGCGACCAGCCTGGCACCAGACACTGCCGGCCGCCCTGTCCAGTTGGCGACCGCCGTCAACAGAAAACCGCCAATACCGGAACTGATGACGCCAAATAGCATTTCATGGCCGTGCCAGATGATGGGTGAGAGTGTTGATTCAGGCGCCGGGGCAGTTCCGGACCAAAATGCGAGCCACCAACCAACAAAAGCGATGGCGGATATCACCGTGCACAGAAACAGGGGGCGGAATGCGTAGCTGAAAAGTAACTTAAGGATTGTCATAAAGTCAGATTAACCTTCAATAAAACAATGATGACTGACAACAGCCGGCCTGGAGATCGCGAAGCGATCGAAGGTCCGGGCCGAAATGTATTGCAGCGCTTCGCGCGAAACACCGAAAGGCAGAGTCTAACAGCTCGTTGGGCAGGTGAGCGGAGCCTAGTGTTTCCATAGTGAGAGTAAAAACAGAGACATTAAAAAAGGCGCAACCCTATGGGCTGCGCCTTTTGTTATTTAATGCCTGACAATGTCCTACTCTCACATGGGAACCCCCACACTACCATCGGCGCTAAGCAGTTTCACTTCTGAGTTCGAGATGGGATCAGGTGGTACCTACTTGCTATTGTCGTCAGGCAAACTGGTTGCCGATATCCTTCGCTTTGCTCAGGGTTACTGAGGGAGCGTCAGGATGACAGCGAAACTTTAAAAAGTGACAAGTGATAAGTCTTTCTCTTGCGAGAAAAAAAGTGACATCTTTAGATGTATTTTGTCTTTCGACAAAAGTCTTACTGACTATTTCAAGGTCTATCCTATATAGCTTGAACTCTTGTCACGAGATCCTTCGCTTTGCTCAGGATGACGTGGTTTTCGCTCAAGTTATATGATCAAGCCTCACGAGCAATTAGTACTGGTTAGCTCAACGCCTCACGGCGCTTACACACCCAGCCTATCAACCTCGTAGTCTTCGAGGGCTCTTTAGGGGACTTAAAGTCCCAGTGAGATCTCATCTTGAGGGGGGCTTCCCGCTTAGATGCTTTCAGCGGTTATCCTTTCCGAACATAGCTACCCGGCAATGCAATTGGCATCACAACCGGAACACCAGAGGTTCGTCCACTCCGGTCCTCTCGTACTAGGAGCAGCTCGTCTCAAATCTCAAACGCCCACGGCAGATAGGGACCGAACTGTCTCACGACGTTCTAAACCCAGCTCGCGTACCACTTTAAATGGCGAACA
>JABHYO010000105.1 GCA_018656865.1 Gammaproteobacteria bacterium
CATCAAGGTTCTGAACGCTGATCAGGCGCTCGACGACCTGGAACAGCACCTCGGATTTTCACTTCGATGAAAATCCTGCTGACGGGAGGCGCCGGTTATATTGGCAGTCATACGGCGGTTGAGCTTATATCCGAGGGCCACGATGTGGTCATCGTCGATGACTTTAGCAACAGCAAGGAAGTTGTCATCAATCGTATCAGCGAGATTACCGGCACCCAGATCTCCTATCATCGCCTCGATATCCGTGATACCGAAACACTGGTCGGTATCTGTCGGGATGAGGCGATCGAGGCGGCTATTCACTTCGCCGGACTGAAGGCGGTCGGCGAATCCGTTGAAGATCCACTTCGCTACTATGACGTCAACCTCGGTTCTTCCGTCAGTCTCTGTAAGGCAATGGTCAGTCTGAATATTCGACACCTGGTGTTCAGTTCGTCAGCGACGGTTTATGGCGAGCCGGAGAGAATCCCGCTCGATGAAGAGTGTCGGGCATCCGACGCGGCAAATCCTTATGGCAGAACCAAGATCATTATCGAGCAGATTTTGAAAGATATGCAATTGGCAAATCCCGATATGAACATCGCGCTTCTGCGCTACTTCAATCCAGCAGGTGCTCACCTAAGCGGAAAACTAGGCGAAGATCCTACCGGCATACCCAACAATCTGGTGCCATTTCTCACCCAGGTGGCCATCGGTAAACGCTCAGAACTGGTTATTAACGGCGATGACTATCCGACACCCGATGGAACATGTATACGGGACTACATCCATGTTCAGGATCTGGCGCGAGGACATGTTGCCGCTCTTGCAAAGCTGAGGTCCGACTGCGGTGTCGTGACCTACAATCTCGGTACCGGTCAGGGTCAATCCGTAAAGGAAGTAGTATCGGCATTCGAACGTTCGACGAATCAGCATCTGAACAGGCGAATCGGCCCAAGACGACCGGGCGATGTACCCGTCAGCTATACAGACCCTTCTCTCGCCGAGCGTGAGCTTAACTGGAAGGCAACTCTGACTATCGAAGACATCTGCAGGGACGCCTGGCATTGGCAGCAGGAAACCCCAGGAGGATACTAGTCTGAAGGCTGCGAAGCGGCCAAGACTAAGCCTCAGGAATCGGTTTATGCCGCTGCACCAAGCGCACACCCGTCAAGATCGGCACCATATGCACTGGTCGACATCTAATGAACGTACTACGGCCTAGAGCTTTACTTCATAAATACCCATTCGCCCGACACCATCCTCTCTCTCACCGACCAGCACCAGCCGTTCGCCATCGGAAGATATCGCGCCTGACTCGAGCCCATGGATCTCCGGCAGCGCAATTCGCTCCGGCTTTCCGGCAAAGGTTTCCCGCCATGTGGACCGACGTTTGCGCTGGTATCGATAGGCGTCTCGATAGGTCACAACAATAGCTGTGCGTTCTTGGATATCGAGTGCCGTCGGTGTGGAACGATAGCGGCCATACCATGGGTCTTCCCTTAGATCCCTTTGGCTGGGTTGCGGTAGTAAATCGAGACTGCCTTCGAACCTGGCGACGACATGTGCGGCTTCGGGGTGAAGCGGCAGACTGAAGAGTTCCGCCGGAACCCGGCGCTTACTAATGAGATAAATTCGCCCGCCCCTCTCATCAACAGCCACTGCCTCACAGTCCCGGTAGCCCTCTGGATAGGAATACTGAAAGGACCAGGCCGGTGCGAGAGTGCCCGAACTGACCGCAGAATTGGGTTCTTCGAAGATAAGTATTGTCAGCCTGGGACGCCAGTTGAAGTTATCTCCCGTATCCGCAACCAGCAGATAGCGCTTCCCCTCGTGATGGAAAGCAGCCATATCTTCAAAATCGTGGAAATCGTTATAGGACAGCAACCACGATCCCTTGTCTCCTCCCTGCTCGTCCAGGGCAAAAAGTCGCGGCTCGTTACCACTGTCATTGACCGAGAAAAAGAGTCCTTCCTGTGTTTGAGAAGCTGCGAGACCACTCGCTTCGACAAGAGCCTCGCTCTCCAGTTCACCTTTCCAGGTGACCGGGCGGGGCTTAAAATCCGCCAGGGCTTCCGGGTGAACCTCTTCTAACGCAAAAACCAGGTCATGGCGAATCAGGCCCAGAATTAAGGTGATAAGGCCGTTTTTAACATCGTATCCATGATAAAACCCGTAACCGGCCTGCAGGCAAAAGGGTAGTGCCAACAACAAGACGACCAGCAGCAACAGGCGTTTCATCACCCACCCGAAATCCGATGTAGGAAATGAAGCTCACTCTCCTTACCAACATGCTCGAGCAGTGGCGTATGAATGATCTCTCCGTCGATAGCGATGGCCATTTCCATCAGCTTTTCTTCGCTAAGTCTGTCGTACCTGGCGACGAGATCAGTGACGATATCTTTGAATATGGCAGCATCGGACCTCGTCTGCTCTTCTCCGGTGAGCAACTTAAGTTCGCTGGAGAAGAAGACTATCGCCAACTGATCAGCCCTGCTGAATCAGAGCCAGCACCCGGGGTGGCGAACATGGCAACTCCTCCACCTTGCGATCTATGGCATCACCAACGGCGTAGCCAACAGCCGCCAGCGGCGGAATAATACCTGACTCACCGACGCCTCTGACGCCATAGGGGTGAAAGGCATTGGGGACTTCTACGATGATGGTTTCGATCATGGGGAGATCCGAAGCCAACGGTATCCGATAGTCAAGGAATCCGGGGTTTTCCATCGCCCCATTCTCATCGTAGAGATATTCTTCGTTCAGCGCCCAACCAATACCCTGAGCCGCGCCCCCCTGATACTGACCTTCGACATAGCCAGGGTGAATGGCTTTACCGGCATCCTGAATCGCCGTGTAGCGCTTCACATCGACTTTGCCGGTTTCGCTGTCGACTTCGACATCGGCAACATGGACGGTAAAACTCGGGCCCGCACCTCGGGCATTAATGTTGGCAGATCCTGCGATCTGTCCACCGGTTTGCTCTGCTGCCTTGCAGACTTCAGCCAGCGTAAGTTTTTCTTCTCCATTGGCATTGGTCACTACACCGTCGGCGTAATCGACCTGTTCCGCCGTCACATTCCAGACCGCCGCTGCACGTTCCTTGACCTGCATGACAACTTTTTCTGCCGCCTCAACAACTGCCATACCGGTGGCAAAGGTGGTCCGGCTGCCGCCGGTAGTAGCGCTGTACGGCAATGTATCCGTATCCGCGACAATGGGTTTCAATTTTTCGAGCGGTATGCCCAGTACTTCGGCAACCATCATCTGCATGGAAGCCCTGGACCCGCCAATATCCGGCGATCCTTCGATAATAGTACCTGTGCCATCGGGGTTCATGTTGACGGCAACGCTGGATGACCCACCTATATTGAACCAAAAACCGGCAGCAACGCCTCTACCCTGACCTGCGGCAAGCGCCGCCTTGTAGTGATCTGAATTCTTTGCCGCCTCAAGACATTCCACCAGACCGACACGCTTGAACTTGGGGCCGTAAATAGTCTGAGTTCCTTCTTTCGCCGCCTTCTTCAACCTTAG
>JABHYO010000072.1 GCA_018656865.1 Gammaproteobacteria bacterium
AGCGGTTTTTCTGATCTGGCGGATCAAGCTGGCGGATATGGCGGTAGAGGCGCTGGCACCGCTCGGTGCCTCGATCACTTTTCTGGCGCTGGTCACCGGAGCCATTTGGGGCAAACCCACTTGGGGGACCTGGTGGGTCTGGGATGCCCGGTTGACTTCGACGCTCATCCTGTTTTTCCTCTATATCGGCATTATCGCTTTGCGTTCTGCCCTGGACAGTCAGGCCAACGCCGGCAGGGCGTGTGCCATCCTCGCCCTGGTTGGAGTGGTCAATTTACCGATCATCAAATATTCGGTGGAATGGTGGTATACCCTGCATCAACCGGCGAGTTTTTCACTGACGGAAAAACCGGCCATGCCGGTCGAAATGTGGCTACCCCTGCTGGTGATGGTGATTGCGTATTACGCGTTCTTTATTACTACCTGGATTGCGCGTCTTCGAAATGAAATTCTGGTCAGAGAAAGAGACACCGACTGGGTCAGAAGCTGGGTGGGGTCTCAATGAGCTTCGACAGTCTTTCGGCCTTTGTCTCGATGGGCGGCCACGGCTTGTACGTCTGGATGGCCTACGGCGTCACTCTGGTTGTTTTGCTGACTAACCTCGTGTGGCCGGCCCGGGTTAGAGCAGGCTTTGTCAGGGCGGAGAAACGGGTTCAGAGTCGACAGGCTGAGAGGAAGACTGAGAAGGAGGCATCGTGAAGTTTGGCAAGATGAAAACACACAGGCGTAACCGCCTGTTGCTGGTACTGTTCCTGGTTGTCGGCGCCGGTGGTGCGGCCACTTTTACGCTGCTTGCGTTGAACGAAAATATCAACCTGTTCTATTCGCCGGAACAGATTGTTGAGGGCGAAGCGCCTTCCGGTCAGACTATTCGTGCAGGTGGCATGGTGGTGGAAGGCAGCGTGGTTCGATCAGAAACCGACCTGGGGGTAAGCTTTCTGATATCGGATCTTAAATCTGCTGAAGTCACAGTGCGCTACGAAGGTATCCTGCCGGACCTGTTTCGTGAGGGGCAGGGTGTTATCGCTCGGGGTCAGTTGAACCAAGACGGTGAATTCGTCGCCGACGAGGTGCTGGCCAAGCATGACGAAAACTACATGCCGCCGGAAGTTGCCGATGTGATTGCCGAAGCCCACGAGGAAGGGAAGGCACGAGGCGGATGATCCCTGAGTTCGGTCACTTTGCGCTGATCCTGGCGCTGGGTTTGAGTGCAGCACTGGCTGTAGTGCCTGCCATGGGGGTCGCCCGGGGCGATCCACTCCTGATGAGGTCAGGTTCCTTTATTGCCTGCGGTATATTCGTCTTTCTCCTTTTCAGTTTTTTCTGCCTGATGGAATCCTTCCTTTCGGATGATTTCTCCGTGCGCTATGTGGCCAACAACTCAAATTCAGCTTTACCCGTTCAGTACAAGATTTCAGCCATCTGGGGTGCCCATGAAGGCTCCTTTCTGTTGTGGACCTTGATCATGGGTGGCTGGACTCTGGCAGTAGCTTTTTTCAGCAACTCGCTGACCTTTGATATGAAAGCCAGGGTTTTGTCGGTAATGGGGCTGCTCAATGTCGGATTCATCAGTTTCATCCTATTCGCGTCGAATCCATTTGATCGTTCGTTGCCTTTCTATCCACAGGACGGCGCGGATTTGAATCCGCTGCTTCAGGATTTTGGCCTCATCGTTCACCCGCCGATGCTTTATATGGGGTATGTCGGTTTTGCGGTCCCCTTTGCGTTGGCGATAGCGACACTCACCACCGGGCGTCTTGATGCTGCCTGGGCGAAATGGTCGCGACCGTGGACCAATGCTGCCTGGGCCTTCTTAACAATCGGCATTACTCTCGGTAGCTGGTGGGCCTACTACGAACTTGGCTGGGGTGGCTGGTGGTTCTGGGATGCTGTGGAAAATGCGTCCTTCATGCCGTGGCTGGTAGGCACAGCGCTGATTCATTCTCTGGCTGCCAGTGAAAAGCGGGGTGTTTTCAAGAGTTGGACTGTATTGCTTGCGATTGCGACATTCTCTCTCAGTCTGTTGGGTGCGTTTCTGGTCAGATCCGGTGTGCTCACATCAGTTCATGCATTCGCAGTGGACCCCACGCGGGGTCTGTTCATCCTTATATTTCTGGTTCTGGTCATTGGCGGCTCATTGGTGATTTATGCGCTTAAGGCATCGGGTATTCGAAGTGAGGTGAGTTTCAAGTGGAATTCCCGTGAAGCTATGCTGCTGACGAACAATCTGCTGTTGGTGGTTGCTACTGCGGCGGTGTTGCTTGGAACGCTCTACCCGCTTTTGTACGAAGTGCTGACGGACGGTAAAAAGATTTCAGTCGGTCCACCCTACTTTAACCGGGTGTTTGTGCCGGTGGCTCTGTTGTTGTTTCTGGTCATGATCATCGCGCCTTTTTCCCGCTGGCGAAAGACCGGCTCGGATCGACTCTTGCGTAATAACTGGGTACTTTTTCTCATAGCACCAGCGGTGGTCTTTGCAGCGACACTATTGTTCGGTATGACATTTGAACCGTTGGCGCTTTTCATAGAGACGATTGCCCTTTGTATACTGGTCCTGTTGGGGAAAAGCTGGCGCGACTCAGCAAAAGGAGGCTGGCGTTCACCTTCTGCATCATACACCGGCATGATCCTCGGTCATGCCGGCATGGCGGTTGCCATATTGGGTGTTGTTATTACGGTATATTACTCGGAGGGTCGTGACGTTCGGCTGCAGCCCGGCGACACTGTCTCGCTTTCAGGTTATGACTTTCATTTCGAGTCCGTGGGCAAAGTGAAAGGCCCGAATTATGTCGCGGATCAGGCCGTCTTCTCTGTGCGACGTGGTGGTAAAGAAGTGGCGATGCTGAAACCTGAGAAACGGTTTTATTCAGTCGCGCGCAACGTCATGACCGAAGCGGATCTGGATCCAGGAATATTCCGGGATCTTTATATCGCTCTCGGTGAACCGATAGGTGAAGACGCCTGGGCGGTGAGGCTCCATGTAAAACCCTTTGTTCGATGGATTTGGGTGGGAGGGCTCCTGGTTGCTGCCGGTGGCTTTATTACGTTGATCGATCGTCGTTATCGACGCAGGAAAGTCAAGACTGCGCTCGCAGGCGCAGCAACATGACCCTGAAAAAGAGCTTTCTAATTCCACTTGGCATTTTTCTGCTGCTTGTGCTCTTTCTCGGCCTGGGATTTCAACTGAAGGATCCGCATTATCTGCCCTCAGTAATGATCAACAAACCCTTTCCGGAATTTGAGCTGAAGGACTTGCATCAGCCAGAGAAAATCAGAAAGAAAGAGGATCTGATCGGTGAGGTCGCCCTTGTTAATGTCTGGGCTACCTGGTGCCCCAACTGTGTCATTGAGCACCCGGAACTGCTTCGTATCAGCAAGGATGAATCGATAACGCTCTTTGGCATCAACTACAACGATGAAACGGTGAAGGCAATCAACTGGCTCGCACGTCGCGAAGACCCTTATCGCTTTAGCATCGTCGACGATGAAGGCAAGCTCGCTATTGATCTTGGTGTGTACGGTGCGCCTGAAACGTTTGTCATTGATTCGCTCGGTGTGATTCGATTTCGATACGTCGGTCCGGTAACAAACGAAGTTTGGCAACAGGAAATATTGCCGATTGTTGAACATTTGAGGAGCAGTCAATGATCCGTTTTGCGGCTGCGGTGTTGTTGCTTTTCTCAGGTGTACAGGTTTCTGCTAGCGGGGCGATTGACGCTTATCCTTTTCCCAGTGAAGAGTTGCAGCAGCGATATGATGCCCTGATTGCGGAACTCCGCTGCCCGCAGTGTTTGAATACAAACCTCGCTGGATCCGATGCCATGATTGCACAGGATTTGAGGCGCGAGGTGCATAGAATGCTGATTGACGGCAATTCCGATGAGGAAATACTCGAGTTCATGCACGAGCGATATGGTGATTTCATTCTTTACGATCCGCGGATCAGTGCGAGTACTATTTTGCTCTGGTTAGGTCCTCTGTTATTTCTTCTGGTTGCCGCTGCTGCGATGTATCGGCTGCTTTCGAAGCCGAAGGTCTCTGGTTCGCTGTCAGAGGAAGAGCGAGTCAGGTTGGATAGGCTTCTGGCTGAGCGTGATCGCCCATGATGTTCTACCTTGTACTCTTTCTGCTCTGTCTGGTTGCGGCCGCTTTCGTCTTGGCGCCTATACTGCTGCGTGGGCGGGATGACGAAATCGATCGACAGGCGGTCAACCTTGATTTGTACCGTGAGCACCTGTCAAACCTGTCCATGGAACCCGAAGAAGCAGAACTCGTTGAACTCGAAGCTCGCCGCAGTCTCCTTGGGGATGTCGCTGATGATTCGGTTGCGTTAATCGCGGATACGAAACCCCGGTGGCTGATCCTTTGTGCAGTGCTGGTACCGATTTTAGCTCTCCTGTTGTACGCGGACTTTGGTGCTGGTCGGGGAGCGATTTCCGATGTAAGACTGACGGAGAGACTGGAAAGTCTCGACACATCTGATGCCGAAAGCGTCGATAACATTGTTGATCAACTAGCAGAAAGAGCTCAGGCGCGCCCGAAAGACGGAGAACTCAGTTTCTACGTGGCGAGATCTTACTCGTCACTCGGCAGGCATAAAGAGGCCATTGTCGTTTATAAACGGCTTCTCAATCTGTATCCCGATGATGCCAGTCTTCATGCCTACTATGCAGAAACGCTCTTTGTCGCTGATGAGCGAAGGATGACACCCCGAGTAAAGACTGCAGTCGAGGAGGCCATGGAGCTGAATCCACATGACATTGTGCTGTTGGAAATTCAGGGTATTGCGGCCATAAGCGAAGGCCGACCGGAAGATGCGCTTGACTGGTTCAGCCAGGCGCTGGCCACCGGAGTTACAGGACAGAGGGCAGATGTGATTCGCGGTGCCGTCGCCGCAATACACAAACAACTCGGTATAGCCGCTGTGAGCATCGACGGCCGATCCATCAAGATAGCCGTTTCCGCTTCGGAGGAAGTTTCACTGCCTGGAAATTCAGCTGTTTTTGTCTATGCCCGGTCTGTAGATGGCCCGCCGGTACCATTGGCTGTACAGCGCCTGACGCTGTCAGAGCTGCCGTTGACAATAAGTCTGGACGAAGGAATGGCGATGTTGCCAGGAATGGGGCTGGCTGACTTTGATCGCGTCATGGTTATTGCCAGAGTGTCACAGTCCGGTGACGTGATACCGAAACCAGGTGACATGGAGGCGAGATCAGTTGAAGTAGACATGAGTCAGGTGCCGGATATTGTGGATCTCGTCATCAAATATCCGGTCAAAATGTGACTTACTCTCCCTGCTCTCGCCTTTCTTTCAGAGCAGGGCGGATAATAAGGAAGTAAAGTCCCATACCGATAGTGAACCCGAAGCCTAAGCCGATAAATATGAATGTCATGGTAGGGGCAGTTTACCATTTACAAGGATTGTTTTTAACGCTAAGTTACGCCCCATTGAGGTATTGTTAGTGTTGTTGCGTTATCTGTTTATCTTTCTGTTGTTGTTTCCCCTGATTTCCTTGGGTAGTGACTTTGCTTCCGAATTCGAGTCCCGTTACGTCAATCCCCTGGTCAAGCAGACACCAGGTGGAGCGCTCGTTATTGTCGAGAATGGGCGGGTCGCGCTGGAGAAAACATACGGTGTTCTCGAGGCTGAAGGCGAGTCCCCTGTAACCGGCAACACACTGTTTCGTATAGCTTCTCTGTCAAAAACCTTTGCTTCCGCAGCTGCGTCCCTACTGGTCAGGGAGACGGCGCTGACCTGGCAGACCCCGCTCAGGGCAGAGCTCTCAAGTTTACGGTTCAAATCATCTGAGTACGGTGAAAAGATTAATCTGTGGCATATCATGTCACAGTCGAGCGGGCTGATGCCGCACGCGTACACTAATCTCATTGAAGAGAATATGTCCTACGCCCGGATCGTCGATCGTTTGCACAGAGTTGATTTTGTTTGTCCGCCTGGAAGATGTTACGGATATCAGAATGTTGTTTTCAGCCTTGTGGGCAATCTCGTCGAGTCCCAGACGTCACTCGGTTATCCAGAATACGTCGACCGAAAATTGTTTGGGCCACTTGGGATGCAGCGGGCTTCATTCGGACATGAATCGTTCATCAGGGATGTCGACCATGCAAAACCGCATGTCTGGACTGGTTCCAGGTGGCGACCGATTAAACCGACATCGCACTATTACAAGGTTCCTCCGGCGGCGGGTGTCAATGCGAGTATCACAGATCTGAGGCAGTGGCTGCTGGCCCAACTGGGACAGAACCCGGACATTCTAGAACGAGAGATACTGGACGAGATGCATCGGGGGGTCATTCGCACTTCGAGGCAGCAGGCGCACTACCCTTATCGTAAGAAGTTGGGAGAGGTTTATTACGGGCTGGGCTGGCGGGTCTTCGACTACGGTCAGGAAAAGGGATATGTTCATCATGGTGGCTATATTCGCGGGATGACCAGTACGATGGTGTTCCATCGTCCGACCCGGACCGGCGTTGTATTTTTAACCAACTCGGAACCCCGTGGTATCAATAACCTTGTTCTCGATTTTGCGGACCTGCACGCTCGGCTCCAAACTAGCCAAAGTTCGAGCTTTGCTGCCCGGTGAACTGCTAAGAAATCCGATTCCATTCGCATTCAGGGTTGGATTTACTCGACTCCACTGAGAAGGTATGGTGTTTGGGACACTAGGCGGGAAGGAGTAAGAAAATGAGTGTAGATGGCAGCTTCAATGTCACGATCAATTCACCCATGGGTGCGCAGGATTCGGTCCTGACTCTTGTCACCGATGGTGACAGTCTTTCAGGCACGATGGCCGGTGCTCAAGGTACGCAGGAATTCACCGGGGGCAAGGTCGATGGAAATAACCTTGCGTGGGAAGTCAACATGACTTCACCGATGCCGATGACGCTCGAAATCACGGCTACTGTCGATGGCGATAGCATCAGTGGTGACGTGAAACTGGGCGCCTTTGGTAATGCGTCTTTTGCCGGGGAGAGGGCCTGACACGAAGCGTCAACCTGAACCCGGGGTAAAACGCGCGCCCCAATCACTGTGACATCTCGTCGACTCTTCGCTACACGGTCATCCTGAGCAGCGCGAAGGATCTCGTTGCGAGACTCTTCACTTCGTTCAGAGTGACGCCTTCTCGTAGAGATAATGTCATCCTGAGCCTGAAGGGTGAACCGGGCGATGCGGCGCCCCGATCGCGCACGACATCTCGTGGAGATACTTCGACTCTGTCGCTTCGCGACTTCGCTCAGCATTCAAGAGTTTTCTAAGAACTCTACCCAGTTTCCGTCCGGGTCTTCGACGACTGAAATACGGACACCGGGTCTCATAACGGTCAACGGTATGGCGATGGCGTAGCCGGCTTCTTCGCAGGCAGCCGTGATTTCATCGAGATTGCCTACGGTTATGGTCCAGTATCGGTAACCGGTTGCACCGTTCATACCGCCTGATGGAGCAGCAGGGATTTCCTGGCGGTGCTGAAGTATCTTGATCAGACTGTCTCCGCACCAGAGCCTGTGCATGGTCGTGCCTCCGGGGACGTCTAGTGCTCCTTCGTACCGAAATCCAAGCAAGTCCCGGTAGAAAGCCAGCATTGGTTCGGGATTGTTGGTAATGATGCCGAGATCAACGGCAGATTTTTTGAGTTCCAGGGGCATGGGAGTTCCTTGCAAAAAAAACTGTGTTATCCCATAAATGTTAGTAAGGAACAACAGCCACAACCCCTTGATTTTCAAGGGCAAGCCCTCATATCAGTTATGGCGAGCGGTGAACCGCCTGATTATTGCCACAGATCAGCTTGAATGAAGGCGATGGGCCGTTAAAATACGCGCAGATGGACACACATCACCGAACGGGCGGGTAACCAACCTGCCGGCACGCGGCAAAACACCATGCTTGCGTAGCACCGTTTCCAGTGAGAAGACCAATAATTCCAACTGTCTCGTCATATGTGGTTTAGCGCGCCAAGCGTAGGCGTGGGTTTTCAAAATCTGGAGTTGACGTGAGTAACAAACATCTACTGGTTAGCTTTTTCGTCATATCCATGGCGATCTGGGTCTTTTCCGGCGAATTGTCTTCCAATACGGTAACGGCCGATACATCGCTGGAGGTTGCGGCTGCTGCCGATGAGGTCAGGCTGGTTCGGGGAATAAAGAGCCGCGCCGATTATCAAACGATGTATTTGGAAGTTCGTGGTCAGACCAAAGCCAATCGTATTGTCCAGGTAAAGTCGGAGATTGCGGGGAAGATCGAGGAACTCCCGGGCGAGAAAGGAAGGCGGGTCAAGGCCGACGATGTCCTCTGCCGCATTGCCGTCGATGCGAGAAATAGTGAGTATCGACAGGCGATTGCTGTTCTGAAAAGTGCACAGTTGGAATTCGACGGATTCTCCGATCTGAATGCCAGAGGCTTGCAGTCTGAGATACTGATGGCCAAAGCCAAGGCCGCTCTCGAACAGAGCAAGACTCGCGCTAAACAAGCCCTGCTTGCGCTAGAGAAAACCAGTATCGTAGCCCCCTTTGATGGTGTGGTGGACCACCAGCCAGTGGAAGTTGGTGATTTCCTGACGCCCGGTGCGACCTGCGTAACTTTGATGGAGATCGACCCGGTTCTGGTAGTCGGTCAGGTCGCAGAGAAGAATATTCATCAGATCGCACTAGAGGATGAGGTGGAAGTTGAACTGATCACCGGTCGCAAGCTCACCGGGCGAGTCAGCTTCATTGCCCATTCACCCGATCTGAAAACCAGAACTTTCCCGGTCGAAGTCACTGTGGCCAATCCCGGTGCTGATATCAGGGCTGGTCTGACCTCCGAGATGCGTGTGCCTGTCGGTATTGAGGAAGTTCATCTGATTTCCCCGGCGTCGATGGTGCTGGATGATGCCGGTCAGGTTGGGGTCAGAATTGTCGATGGCAGCAGCCGCGTTCACTTCCTCACAGTCGAGGTCGTCGGAGAGAGTCCTGCCGGTGTCTGGGTTAAAGGCCTGCCCGTCGAGGTTGACCTGATCACGGTTGGCCATGAAGAGGTCTACGAGGGGCAGGTGGTGAAGATTGATTACACGCCACTCGCTGCACTTGTTCATAACTAATTTCCGTCTGTAGGCATCTCTTGTGATTCAGGGTCTGATCAGTTCCGCGATCGATAGAACGCGAACCATGATGTCGCTGGCAG
This sequence comes from Gammaproteobacteria bacterium, assembly GCA_018656865.1. Taxonomy (GTDB): domain Bacteria; phylum Pseudomonadota; class Gammaproteobacteria; order Pseudomonadales; family Azotimanducaceae; genus UBA9659. The sequence goes on from JABHYO010000072.1 coordinate 9,176, forward strand.
CGGCCATCATATTTGCCGGTGTGGTTTCCTACACGGCGATTCCCATTGAGATGGATCCGGATATTCCTATCCCCATCATCTTCGTCATGATTCCCCATGAGGGGATTTCTCCTGAGGATTCAGAACGATTGCTGCTCAGACCCATGGAGCTTGAGCTGCGAACCCTGGAGGGAGTGAAAGAACTGAATGCCTATGCCGCTGAAGGGTCTGGCACCATCATCGTCGAATTTCATTCAGACTTTGATCAGGATCAGGCGCTGATCGATGTACGCGAATCGGTTGATATGGCGCAATCTAAACTTCCGAGCACCGCAGAAGAGCCGATTATTCGGGAGGTCTCGGTGGCAGACTTCCCGATCATTACCGTCAGTGTTGGTGGTGAGGGTGTGCCGGATCGTGTCAAGTATCGATTGGCGAGGCAGCTCAAGGATGAGATCGAAACCATCAGTGATGTACTCGAAGCGAGGCTTGTAGGTGAGCGCGAGGAACTGCTGGAGGCGGTGATCGATCCCAGTGAGATGGAGAGTTACGGTATCACCCATGAGGATCTGCTATCTGCGGTTGCCCGTAACAACAGGCTGATTGCGGCGGGTTCAGTCGATACGGGTCGTGGCAGGTTTTCGGTGAAGATCCCAAGTGTGATCGAGACTGGCAAGGATGTGCTGTCGATACCCGTAAAGGCAACATCCGAGGGAGTTGTTACGCTGAAAGATGTGGTAACACTGAGGCGAACCTTCAAAGACGCGACACGCTATACGCGCACAAATGGTAAGCCCGCCGTCGTCATCGAAGTCTCCAAACGAGCCAACACCTCGATTGTCGATGTCGTCGCTGATATTAAGGCGATTGTCGAGGAAGCGAAGAAGGATTTCCCGAGTAATGTCGAAGTGACCTATGTGGCCGACATGACGCCGGACACGATTGATCTGATCTCGACGCTTGAGGGCAATATTTCCACTGCCATGTTTCTGGTGTTGACCGTGGTCGTGGCGACAGTTGGTATCCGATCTGGATTGCTCGTCGCTCTGGGTATTCCTTTCTCATTCATGTTCGCGTTTGTTGTCGTCAATATTCTTGGTTATACCTACAACTTCATGGTGATGTTCGGCATGCTCCTGGGGCTGGGCATGCTGATTGACGGTGCCATTGTCGTTGTCGAGTTGGCGGACCGGCGGCTCAAGGAAGGCGCAGCACCTAAGGCGGCTTTTGCCTATGCCGTTAACCGGATGTTCCTGCCCATTCTCGCATCCACTGCGACGACCCTTGCCGCATTTCTACCCCTCATGTTCTGGCCAGGCATGTCAGGGCAGTTCATGAAATACCTGCCGGTCACTGTCTTTGCGGTACTGGTTGGTTCGCTCGCCTATGCGCTGGTGTTCGCCCCGGTTCTTGGTGCCATGATCAGTAACAAACAGACCAGAGTTGAAGGCGGTTTGCATCAGCTTGTGGATCAGGGCAGGTTTGGTGAAGTCAGCGGTGTGGTTGGTCTCTATGCAAAAGTCCTGAGATTTTCCACCGCACATCCTCTTTTTGTGATTATGGCGACGGCAGCACTGTTGTCCGGGATTCTCTGGCTTTATGAAAAAGCCGGTAACGGTTCAACCTTCTTTATCGATGTGGAACCAAACTTTACCGGGGTCAATGTCGCTGCGCGAGGGAACTATTCGGCGGAAGAACTGCGTGACATTGTTATTGACGTCGAGAAACGCGTGCTCGGCGTGGGTCATATTGAGAGCATCTACACCCGGGCCGGCAAGGGTGGTCTCAGTTTTGGCAAGGGTGGCACAACACCGGATCGTATCGGCAGTATGTTCATCAAACTGACAGACCGGCGCACACGCGATGTTGACGGCTGGGAGGTTGAACAGGCGATGGAAGACGCCCTCCAGAATATTCCAGGGGTTCGTACAGAGATGAACCCGATGGAAATGGGGCCTCCGGTTGGCAAGGATATCCAGATTCAGCTTAAAGGCGAGGATCTTGAGATTCTGACCAGTCACACTCGGATGATCAAACAGCATCTGCAGGAAATGGAAGGACTGGTCGGTGTCGATGACACGTCACCGGTACCGGGAATTGAGTGGCAGATCGAGGTTGACCGCGCCAAGGCGGCCATGTCCGGCGCTGACGTTTCAAGTGTCGGTGCGGCCATACAGCTCATTACCAATGGTGTATTGGTTGGCAAATATAGGCCTGACGATGTCGATGATGAGGTCGATATCAGAGTTCGCTACCCTGAGGAATACCGAGGTGTCTCTCAACTGGATTCGCTGAGAGTCAGTACCCGTGATGGCCAGGTGCCGATCAGCAGTTTTGTGGAACGAGTGGCGCGCCCGAAGGTGTCGACCATTTTTCGCCAGGACGGATGGCGGGTGATGTACGTCAAGGCGAACGCGGCCAAAGGCGTGTTGCCTAACGATAAGATTGATGAGATCAGGGCATGGCTCGCAACCCAGACGATCGACAAGTCGATTAAACTTGAGTTCCGGGGAGCCAACGAGGAGGAGGAGGAAGTCAACCGGTTCATCGGTGTCGCCTTCACGCTGGCCATGATGGTCATGGGTATCCTGCTGGTGACACAGTTCAACAGTTTCTATCAGGCATTGTTGATCCTGTCGGCTGTTGGCATGTCGACCGTCGGCGTATTCCTGGGCCTGATCATCACGGGTTATCCTTTCAGCGCAATCATGACCGGGATTGGTCTCGTTGCGCTGGCCGGGATTATCGTAAACAACAATATTGTCCTGATTGACACCTACAATTATCTGCGTCGTGAAAACCCTGGTTGGGATTTACAGCGGGTGATTATGACGACAGGTTGTCAGCGTCTGAGGCCGGTATTTCTGACGACATTTACCACCGGGTTTGGCCTGCTGCCACTTGCAAGCGGTATTTCCATTGACCTGATTGGCCGTGAGGTTGAGGTGGGTGGGCCGACTGCCTCCTACTGGGTTCAACTGGCATCGGCAGTCGTCTCGGGCCTGACCTTTGCAACACTCTTGACCTTGATTGTGACGCCGTCACTCCTGATTGCGCCCCAGGCTGTCAGGAATCTGTTCAGGAGTCTGGGAAGCCTGCGAGGTGCGGCAGTTAAATCTGCTTGATCAGACCTTGTGTCTTGAGTGCATCGTAGACATCCTCTTTCTGTAGGGCGAGACCGGCATCAACCCGTTTTCTGACTGCCTCTAAGCGGGGGTCGTCAACAATTTCCTGCCAGACGGGGTCGTTGGCTAGTTCGTCGTAGTACCCGAGCCAACCTGCCTCTGCCGCAAGCTCCAGCTCTTCGATGGCCCTGTTCCGATTCCCCAGTACCAGATGGCAGGTACCATGGTTGATACGTCGACCGTTCGGCCCGATATATCGTTCGCTGGGGGTTGCTGTCAGCAGTGCCTCAGCATATCGGCGGGCCCGCGTGATCTGGCCAAGCTTGTAGATGGTGGATAGATACAGCCACCTGGTGTCGAACCCGTTGTTTGGTGTTGCGGAGGGGATATCGCTTTTCAGGTCGACACGGGCGTTCTCAATCAGCCGTCTGACCAGGTCGTATTCGCCATATTCGAGTAACCTCGTGATGATGCCCACCGCAAAAAAGTCCGGGTCAGATTTCAACAGGAGGACATCAGCTTCGGCTTTGAGTTCACCGAGGGTGGCACTCGCTGACATTTCCAGTAGCTCGATATAGTCGATGGAAGGATTATCAACAGGTAGCACATCGATGGCATTGAGAAAGCCCGCCTCGTCATTGAAGGCTAAAAAGGTCTGTCGAACGTGGAATGGGTACTGCAGGGTGTGTGTTGGGGATGCGGCCAGAGCCTCTGCGGCATTGACGTAGTCGTAGAGGGAGAGATAAAGATTGGTCAGCGCAACCCGATAAAAGTCGTATTCCGGGTCGATTCTGATTAGCCGTTTCAGATCTTCAATTGCTTCATCCTGGTGACCGACTCCGGCCAGAAGCCCGGCGTGGTTGCCATTGGCAACGCGATTGAGTGGGTCCAGCTTTCGGGCCTCCGTATTGAGTGCCAGGGCTTTTTCGCCCTGGGCGTCATAGGTGCTCTCCAGAGTTGCCCACCACATATAGGCGCGCACGTTGTTGGGGTTCATGTCGACGGCTTTCTGGAAGGCTTCTTCAGCGAGAGCGATGTGGGTGTTGTCCACGGCCGCAGCGTTGCTGTGGTATAGACCGAGTACGGCGTAGTAATCGGAGTTAAGCTGGCCGAGTTCCCTGGCTTTTTCTACCGCAGCCCAGGCAGCTTCCAGAGATTCATCGACCGTACGGACCCCATAATTCCAATTCATGAGCAACTCAGCTACGGCCAGATCCAGGTACGCCGGTGCATACTCGGTATCCAGGCTGATCGCCTGTCGAAACAGGTTGATGGACTGGCGAACATTGTTGACCCCTCGGTCGTAGAGCTCTTTTTTCGCTCTGAGATAGAGATCGTAGGTTTCGGGGTTTGTTGTAGATCGATCGGAAATCATCACCCCGTCTGAGAGCAGGGTGACCTCCATGGCCCGGGTCACCTCTCCAGCAATTTCATCCTGAACGACGAAGATATCGGTCAGTTGGCGGTCGTAGGTTTTTGACCACAGGTGAAAGCCGTCATGGGCACTGATCAGCTGGGCCGTGATACGAACCTTGTTACCCGCCTTCCTGACACTGCCTTCGAGGATGTGTTCGACGTTCAGAGTCTCACCGATAGTGGTGAGGTTTTCGTTCTTGTTCTTGTAGAAGAATGATGATGTGCGCCCTGCAACTCGGAGCTCCGGACTCTGAGCCAGCAGATTGAGTATCTCTTCGGACAAACCGTCAGAAAAATAGACATTGTCCGCGTCACTACTCATGTTGACGAATGGCAGTACGGCGATTGAAGGCCTGGTATCGATAGGTTTGACCGGGGATGTGACAATTTCCCGGGTCTCGGTCTCATCGACAGTCACGGTGGTGGCTTCATCTGCTGGGTTTGCTGTAGTTTCCACCGGTTGGTTGTCGAAATACGCCCAGACGAAGAAGGCCAGTGCAATACTGAGTAAAAAGATAATGATGTGATTGATGCGCTGCCCGGTGAACTGGCTGATGGAATCTGACCTGGCGACTTCCCGGGTCCGCTTCATGCCTTCAGGCGTGATCTCGAACATCCAGGAAAAGGCAACAACCATCGGCAGCAGGGCAATCAGGGCGATCAGCACATAGCCGATGATCTCGTCAGCGATCCCCAGCGCAGGGAAAATGATGTCGCAAAGCTGCAGCAGAATAAAGCCGGCAACGGCGTACGCTGTCACAACTTTGAGAATGTTGCGCCGTCTCAGCTCATTCAGCAGTCCCGTCGTCGCTCTCATACTGGGGAACATTTTGATATCAGCATGGATTCTAGCAGAATGGGCGCAGATGAGAGGAGCCGAATATGACCAAGAGAACGTTTGACGTGGTGGTCTGGGGGGCGACGGGATTCACCGGTCGCTTGGTTGCAGAATACATGGTCCGGACATACGGGATCGGAGGTGATATTACCTGGGCGGTCGCTGGTCGCAGTGCATCGAAACTAGAGAGCCTGAGGAAGAATATTGCTGGTTCGGATGCCGATGGTATACCGCAGATTGTTGCCGATAGTCAGGATGAAACCTCGCTCCGAAATCTGGTTGCGGCGACACGGGTTGTCTGCTCGACTGTGGGTCCTTATGCCATGTACGGTTCATTGTTGGTGCAGTTCTGTGCCGAGCAAGGTACACACTACTGTGATCTAGCCGGTGAGATTCACTGGATGTGCGACATGATGGAGCGTCACGGCGCTGCAGCGGAGGCTTCCGGTGCCCGTATTGTCCACAGTTGCGGTTTCGATTGTATTCCTTCCGATCTGGGTACCTATTTTGTGCAGAGTCAGATGCAGGAGCGCCACGGTGTCTACGCGACCCGGGTGAAAGGCCGCGTGGTGAATTTCGCTGGGGGGCTCAGTGGGGGTACGTTTGCCAGCATGGTTAGCATGATGGAAGAGGCAAAGGTCAATCCCGGGGTTTTGGATTTAATGGCAGACCCCTATGCCCTGAATCCCCCGAACCTGCCTCGGGGCGATGACGGAGAGGATCAGACTGGTGCGCGGTATGATCAGGATTTTCATCAGTGGACGGCACCCTTCATGATGGCGGGGGTTAACACCCGCGTTGTCAGACGCAGTCATGCCCAGCTCGGATTCCCCTGGGGTAGGCACTTTGTATACGACGAGGCAATGCTGACAGGTGACGGCCCGGGCGGTTTTCTCCGCGCCATGTTGTCTTCAGCGGGGGCAGGCTTGATGGCAGTGGTGAGTGCCGTCAGTCCCGTGCGCAGGCTCCTTGCGCGGGTTGCACCGTCTCCAGGGGAAGGGCCTTCCCTCGAGACCATTGAAAAAGGCTTTTTTGAAGTTGACTTCTTAGCCAGCCATCCAGAGGACCTGGATTGTAATCTTCTTGTCCGAGTCACCGGTGACCGTGACCCGGGCTACGGTGCGACCGCGAAGATGATTGCCGAATGTGCAGTCTGTCTCGCGACGGATGAGCTGGAGAGCCCGTCTGGGTTTCTCACGCCGGCCGTTGCCATGGGGTCGCAGTTAGTCGATCGCCTGGTGTCGAAGGCTGGAATGACCTTCTCTATCAGGTAAAAAAACCGACCGATTGAGGTACTTTCCCTAGAGCGTATGAGGTCGTTCGTATAAGATCAGGTTCATCCCCTTAAGACCCATTTCAAGCGGCAATGAGTCACGATTTCGTCCATCTCCGAGTGCACTCAGAGTATTCGCTGAGCGATGGGATGGTGCGTATAAAGCCACTTGTCCAGTGTTGTGCTGAGCAGTCGATACCGGCAATCGCTGTCACTGATCGCAACAATCTGTTCGCACTAGTCAAATTCTATAACGCAGCCCAGTCAAGCGGTGTCAAGCCGATTGTCGCCAGTGATATCTGGGTGGTCGGTGACAATTCAAATGAGGAAGCGACGCCATTGGTGTTGATTGCGCGTAGCGATCAGGGCTACCGCAATCTCTGCGAACTGCTCTCGCGCTCCTATGCCGAAGGCCAGTCTATGGGAGTGGCCGGTCTAAAGAGAAGCTGGATCGGGAGTCAGGCTGAAGGCCTCATCGCTCTGTCTGGTGGGCGAGAAGGTGATGTCGGCAGGGCTCTTCTTGCTGGAAATGTGGATGAGGCTCGCCGTCGGGCCATACGCTGGCAGGAAATTTTCCCTGATTCCTTTTATCTTGAACTACATAGGACGGGTCGGGACAACGAGGAAGACTACAATACGCTCGCGGTAAATCTCGCGATCGATATTGGCTGCCCCGTGGTTGCCACGAACGATGTTCGCTTTCTAACCCGGGATGAATTCGAGGCTCATGAAGTCAGGGTCTGCATTCATGACAGCCGAACTTTGGATGATCCCAGGAGGGAGAGAAGATACACGGATCAGCAGTACCTTAAATCAGCGACTGAGATGGCGGAACTTTTTGCCGATATTCCTGAGGCACTTGAGAATACGGTAGAGATTGCCAAACGGTGTAATGTCACGCTTGATCTTGGTAACTACTATCTGCCCGCTTATCCTGTGCCAGAGGGTGCGACGACAGAATCCTACCTGAACGACATGTCACTCCAGGGTTTGAATGGGCGCCTCGAAAAGATCCTCGATCCTGCCGCAGCGGATTCCGAATCAGAACGGCAGCGATACGAGGATCGCCTTGCCTTCGAGCTGAATGTTATTAACAAAATGGGCTTCCCCGGATATTTCCTGACGGTGATGGAGTTCATCCAATGGGCAAAGGACAACGACATCCCTGTTGGGCCCGGCCGGGGTTCCGGTGCCGGTTCGCTGGTAGCTTATGCTCTCAAGATCACTGATATAGATCCAATTGAATACGACCTGCTTTTCGAGCGTTTTCTTAATCCGGAACGGGTTTCCCTGCCTGATTTTGATATCGACTTCTGCATGGATGGACGCGACCGCGTCATCCAGCATGTCACCGAACGTTACGGCAGGGAGGCTGTGTCGCAGATCATCACTTTCGGTACGATGGCGGCAAAGGCGGTTGTTCGTGATGTGGCCAGAGTTCAGGGGAAGCCGTACGGCCTGGCCGACAAACTGTCCAAACTCATTCCCTTCGAGCCCGGTATGACCCTGTCGAGAGCGCTTGAGGAAGAGCCTCTGCTAAAAGAATTTGTCGATGGTAACGATGAGGCCGATGAGATCATGGAAATGGCTTTCAAACTTGAGGGCCTGTCCAGAAACATCGGCAGACATGCCGGTGGTGTGGTCATTGCACCGACTAAGCTCACGGATTTCGTGCCCACCTATTGTGACGAGACCGGCGGCGGTCTGATGACCCAGTTCGATATGAACGATGTGGAGCAGGCGGGTCTCGTCAAGTTTGACTTTCTAGGGTTGAGAACCCTGACCATCATCGACAACGCGCTCAAAAGTATTAACAAGCGCAAGGCGGCTTCCGGGGAAGAGTCAATTGATATTGAATTGATATCTCTTGAGGAAGCACCAATCTATGAGGATCTGAGGCAGGCGAAGACTACAGCGGTTTTTCAGCTCGAATCGCGGGGCATGAAAGATCTCATGAAGAAGGTCAAACCCAGCCGCTTCGCAGATATTGTTGCGCTGGTAGCGTTGTTTCGACCGGGCCCGATGCAACTGGCGGATGACTTTATTAAACGCAAGCACGGCCTTGAAGAAGTAGATTATCTACATCCCAGTCTCAAATATATTCTCGAAGATACCTACGGTGTCATGCTCTATCAGGAGCAGGTGATGCAGATTGCACAGGTACTTGCTGGTTATACCCTGGCGGATGCGGATCTGCTGAGAAGAGCGATGGGCAAGAAAAAACCGGAAGAGATGGCCAAGCAGCGGGAGGTCTTTCTTACCGGAGCTACCAAGAACGGAGTCGATGAACGTCAGGCGGATAACATTTTCAACCTGATGGAGAAGTTTGCCGGCTATGGATTCAACAAACCTCACTCGGTTGCCTATGCATTGATTGCTTATCAGACGGCCTGGTTAAAACACTATTACCCTGCAGACTTTATGGCAGCAGTTTTATCCGCAGATATGCAGAATACCGACAAGGTGGTAACCAACATCGAGGAATGTCGGGAGATGTCGCTTGAGCTGAGGCCGCCGGACGTCAATCGGGGAGAATATCGTTTCATTGCAGATACAGTTGGCAGCATCGTCTATGGTCTCGGGGCCATCAAGGGGCTTGGTGAAGGGCCGATTGAATCCCTGGTTCGTGGTCGCGATGCAGGAAGCTACAAAGATCTCTATGATTTTTGCGAGCGAGTTGACCAGCGCAGGGTTAACAAGCGATCGATCGAAGCGCTGATTGGAAGTGGTGCTTTCGATAGCCTGATTGATCAGATTCCTGCAGGTCACGAGGATGAGATCGGGTACAAGAGGGCGCTGCTGATTGTGAATCAGGAAGATGCGGTTGGCCTTGCAGAGCAGAAGGCTCGCAACGAGGACAGCGGGCTGACTGACCTTTTCGGGAGCGAAGTGTTGGTCAGCGATACTTCAGAAGGTCGATACAACCATTTCGATAAGTTGAAGTGTCTCACCTTTAGAGACAGGCTAAATCGTGAAAAAGAATCACTGGGACTGTTTCTGACGGGTCACCTGGTCGATGAATACCGGGAGGAATTCAGGCACTTTATCGACTGCAGGATCGCAGATCTGCGTACCGGGCTGGAGGATTGCACTATTGGCGGGCTTATTGTCGGTATGCGCACCATGAAGAGCAGGCGGGGTGAAACCATCGCTTTTGTCACCCTGGATGACAAGACTGGGCGAATAGAGGTTGCTGTTTTTGGTGATGTCTTTGACCAGGTTCGGGAAAAGCTGCAGAAAGATCAGATTGTCATCGTAAAGGGGGGTACCGCAGAGGACGACTTTACCGGTGGTATCAGAATGCGGGCGAATGAGGTCTCATCGATCGAAGAAGCAAGAATTCGTCGAGCCAGCAATCTTTACCTCGAATTGACCAGTAGCAATCTCTGTGACAGTTTTATTGACGAGTTGGCAGGCATGCTACAGCCATACCGGCCCACCGATGCAGCTGGATGTCCTGTTGCCGTCAATATAACCAGTCGTCAGTCCAGCGGCGATATCATCCTCGGCGATGAGTGGCGGGTTGTCCCCCATGATGATTTGCTTCATGCCCTGAAGGAACACTACGGCACTGAAAAGGTGCGCCTGCAGTACAGCTGAACGTCATGGATAATCTTCTCTCTGAAGCAATGGTTCGGAAACTCAAGGACCCTGACGTTGCACGTCTTGTCGTTGCCCTGAGCGGGGGCGTCGATTCTGTATCGCTGGTTCATGCAGTGAGCGCACTGAATCTCGGTAAACCGGTTGTCGCCATACATATCGATCATCACCTTCAGGACATTTCCGGTGAATTTGCTTCCCTTGCGATTCGCGTATGTGAGCGGCTCAGGGTTGAATGCTGTGTCAGAGAGGTCACGGTCAAGGAAAAAGGCAGTCTTGAGACAATTGCCCGTGAAGCACGTTATGAGGCATTTGAATCATTCCTTCGTGCTGGCGATCTCCTGCTGCTGGCTCATCATGCTGACGATCAGGTTGAGACGGTGCTGTTTCGTTTATTTCGAGGGAGTCGCGTTGCGGGTCTTGAGGGTATGCCTATTGAAAGGGGAATCGGTAGTGCCAGGCTGTTGAGGCCATTACTCGGTGTCACTAAGGACCAAATTTTGGCATACGCTCGACATCACGACCTGAACTGGATCGATGATCCGATGAATACTGAGATGTTGCCGGATCGAAATTATATCCGTCACCAGGTCATGCCGGTGATAGAGGCTCGTTGGCCGGAGGTCCGGTCAAAGCTGCTGAAATCTCTTGAAGGTGACATCCGCTCGAGGGAATCACTGCAGGGAAAATATCGGCAACTGTTGGCAGAAACGTGCAATGACACAGGCGGTCTTGTGCTGGATGGTCTAGTGGGTATGGATGACAGAATGTTGGCTGACGTGCTGACTGCTTGGATCCTGGAGGCCGGAGCTCCTATGCCATCGGGGAGATTGCTGACGGAAGTCTCGATCAGTGTTTCGAGACGTCACCTTGTAGATGTGGCAACCGGTCAACTGGAGATCAGGCAACATGATGACAGTATCTATTTGTTGAAGCCTTTGCCGCCGCCTGATGTCGCGGGCTTCTCTTTGGCGGGCGGTGAAGTAACTGTTCATGGTGGCAGGATCACCAACAATACGGTTAAGGGGGCAGGGTTAAGGGAAGGCCGTTATGCGGTGAGGTACAGGGAGGGTGGGGAAAGTCTCAGGATCCGCCATGACCGAAGCCTGAAGAATCTCTTTCAGGAAAATGGCATTCCCAGTTGGCTGAGATCCAGATTGCCTCTCATTTTTTCAGGCGATGAACTGGTTGCTGTCGCAGGTCTGGCAGGATGGTGCACACCCATGCTGATTTCAGATGGTTGGGCAGCAGCCGAGGGGGAGTCAGGTCTAGAAATCCGTCTTCATCTCGACGACAGGTGGTCGGGGTCTGAGTAAGGTTTTCACCGCCACGGCGGTTGTAAGCGTGTTGGTAATGGCGTGTCTGTGCAAACTCGCCTCCAAAGGTCCCCGATTATGGAATATTTCCACCGTTCCCATTTAATCACCGTCCCCCAAGTGGTATTCTACAAACCCATCTTGGTCGCATTGTTAAACCTTCTATTTTGTTTTGGCTGGCGACTTTTTCTTATAGCTAGCGGCCTTTTCTTTTGGCTAGTGGCCTTTTCTTTTGGCTAGTGGCCTTTTCTTTTGGCTAGCGGCCTCTTTTCCGAGATGGGAGTTAAATGTCACGTTTTATTTTTGTTACTGGTGGAGTTGTTTCCTCATTAGGAAAAGGCATCACCGCTGCCTCCCTTGGGGCTGTTCTCGAAGCCCGCGGTCTCAATGTAACGATGCTCAAAATGGATCCCTACATTAATGTGGATCCTGGCACTATGAGCCCCCTTCAGCATGGCGAGGTCTACGTTACCGCTGATGGTACGGAAACGGACCTCGATCTTGGCCACTACGAGCGATTTGTTCGTGGCTGCAGCAATCTGACGAGAAACAACAATTTCACGACCGGCAAGGTTTATGCGGACGTGATCGCCAGGGAACGACGTGGTGATTATCTTGGGGCGACTATCCAGGTCATTCCGCATATCACCGATGAAATCAAGTCTAGAATTCTCAAGGCCGCAGAGGGCAGCGAAGTAGCTATCGTAGAGATAGGTGGTACGGTCGGTGATATTGAGTCACAGCCGTTTCTGGAAGCTGCCAGACAACTCCGGTTTGAGATGGGCTCGAAGCAGGCGCTGCTGATCCACCTGACTCTGGTTCCGTATATTGCCACGGCCGGCGAAACCAAGACGAAACCTACCCAGCACTCGGTGAAGGAGCTGCGCTCCATCGGTCTACAGCCGGATATTCTCGTCGTCAGATCCGATCACGAGATCCCCCAGAGTGCCAGAGACAAGATTGCGCTTTTTACCAATGTTGAGCCAAGGGCTGTAATTGGACTCTGTGATGCAGATACCATTTATAGAATTCCCAGTATGTTGAGTGAGCAGGGTATGGACGATATCGTCGTCGAGAAGCTGTGTCTGGATGTACCACCTGCAGACCTGTCCGACTGGGAGCAGGTCGTAGAAGCTCAGCTTAATCCGAAGCACCACATCAAGCTGAAGATGGTAGGCAAGTATATGGAACTGCTGGACGCCTATATGTCTCTGACGGAAGCTCTCATTCATGCAGGCATTCATACCCACACCAAGGTTGATATCCAGTTTATCGATTCCAGCGAACTTGAAGAAAAAGGTACCGCGGTTCTCGAGGATGCGGATGCCATCCTGGTGCCGGGCGGGTTTGGTGCACGGGGTTTTGAAGGTAAAGTCAAAGCGGCACGCTACGCGCGGGAAAACAAGGTTCCCTATCTCGGGATTTGTTATGGCCTGCACGCAGCAATTGTTGATGTAGCGCGGAACGTTGTCGGTTTAGAGAATGCCGACACGACTGAAAATAATCCTGATACCCGTTACCCGGTCATTGGCCTCGTCACAGAATGGGTGACGGAGGACGGTGAAACCGAACAACGTCACGAAGGTTCGGATCTGGGCGGCACCATGCGGATGGGTGAGCAATTGTGCCACCTCTCCTGCGATTCCATAACTGCCCGGGTTTATGGTGCAAAGGAAATCAAAGAACGGCACCGACATCGATATGAAGTTAACAACAATTTTGTGCCTCAGCTTGAGGAAGCCGGTATACGGGTTGCTGGCAGGAGCGCCGATAAGTCACTGGTTGAGGTGATAGAATACAAGGATCATCCGTGGTTCGTGGCCAGCCAGTTCCATCCGGAGTTCACTTCTTCGCCCAGGGACGGACATCCTCTGTTCAGGAGTTTCGTCGAAGCTGCGCTAGCCCGGCACTCGGAAAAGTAAACGCCAGTGCCCATAGCGTTCTTGATGATGACAGTGCCCACAGCGTTATTGATGGTAAAAGAGCCCTCAGCATTACTTGGTAAAAAAGTAGTGGGACCTGATCAACCAATGCGGGTAATGCCGCTCGGTAGACGAATGTGAAAGAGCCCACAGCGTTATTGATGGTAAAAGAGCCCTCAGCATTACTTGGTAAAAAAGCAGTGGGACCTGATCAACCAATGCAGGCCAATCCACCCGGCAGACGAACATAAAATGAACATGCAGCTTTGTGGTCATGAGATTACCGATACATCGCCTTTTTTCCTGATCGCAGGTCCCTGTGTCATCGAATCCGAAACGCTGGCTCTGGAAACTGCGGGCTATCTGAAAGAAGTCTGTGCCGAACTCAATATCGTTTTTATCTACAAGTCATCATTCGACAAGGCCAATCGATCATCCATTGATAGCTTTCGCGGACCAGGTCTGGAAGAAGGGCTGAAGATCCTCGACAAGGTTAGAAAGGAGATTGATGTTCCGGTCCTGACCGATGTGCACGAGAATACGCCCCTTGATGAAGTCGCAGCGGTTGTCTCGGTTCTGCAGACCCCAGCGCTTCTCAGCCGCCAGACAGATTTCATTCAGCGAGTAGCCAAAACAGGGCTCCCGGTGAACATCAAAAAGGGGCAGTTTCTGGCGCCCTGGGATATGCAGCACGTGGTTGCCAAAGCCAAGGCAACTGGCAATGAAAATATTATGGTCTGCGAGCGCGGAGTGAGCTTTGGCTACAACAACCTGGTATCTGATATGCGAGCGCTTGCGGTGATGCGGGAGATTGGTTGTCCTGTGGTTTATGACGCGACGCATAGCGTTCAGTTGCCAGGTGGTCAGGGGAATGCTTCCGGTGGACTTCGTGAAATGATTCCCGTGCTCGCCCGTGCTGCTGTCGGGGCTGGTGTACATGGCCTTTTCATGGAAACTCACCCTGAACCGGAAAAAGCTTTATGTGATGGGCCAAACAGCTGGCCGATGTACGAAATGGCCGCGCTCCTTAGATCGTTAAGACGCATAGATACCGTTGTAAAAGAGGAACTGTGATGGAAATAACTGATATCCGCGCGAGAGAAATTCTCGATTCCAGGGGCAATCCCACGGTTGAAGCGGAAGTCGAAATCGAAAATACGTTTAGCGGGTCAGCGTGCGTACCATCCGGTGCATCTACGGGGTCAAGAGAGGCGCTGGAACTTCGCGATGACGACAAGACCCGCTACCTGGGCAAGGGAGTGTTAAAGGCTGTCGAAAACGTCAATACGCGTATTCGTGAAATGCTGCTTGGTCGGGATGCGGGTGAGCAGGCTGCCATCGACAACATGATGATCGCGATGGATGACACCGACAACAAAGGCAATCTCGGTGCTAATGCGATACTCGCGGTGTCCCTTGCGAATGCCGCCGCTGCTGCGGCCGCAAGAAAACTGCAGTTGTACGAATACCTGGCAGAACTCGACGGCAGCCCTGGTCGCTATAGCATGCCCGTGCCCATGATGAATATTCTCAATGGTGGCGAACATGCAGACAATAACGTCGATATCCAGGAATTCATGATTCAGCCCGTAGGTGCCGTTAATTTTGCCGAAGCTTTGCGCTGTGGCGCTGAAATTTTTCATACTTTGAAGCAGGTGCTGACCGAAGGTGGAATGAGTACGGCCGTGGGTGATGAAGGGGGTTTTGCACCCAATTTACCGAGCAATGAAGCGGCGCTTGAAGCCATCATGACCTCTATCGAGAAAGCCGGTTACAAACCGGGTGAAGATGTCTATCTTGCCCTTGACTGTGCTGCCTCTGAGTTTTACCGGGATGGGAAATACGTACTTGCTGGAGAGGGTGTCGAGTTCGATTCGGCAGGGTTCAGTGACTACCTGGCTGATCTCGTGGCGCGATATCCAATATTATCAATCGAAGACGGTCTTGATGAAAGTGACTGGGATGGCTGGGCATACCTGACCAAAAAACTGGGTAACAAGATTCAACTTGTTGGCGACGACCTTTTTGTCACTAATCCCGACATTCTGCAAAGAGGCATTGATGAAGGTATCGCCAACTCAATTCTGATTAAGGTTAATCAAATAGGCACTCTGACAGAGACCCTAGAAGCAATGCACAGGGCTCGAAAGGCAGGCTACACCACTGTTATATCGCATCGTTCGGGTGAAACAGAGGACACCACCATTGCCGATCTGGCTGTCGCCACGGCCGCAGGGCAGATCAAAACAGGTTCGTTGTGCCGCTCTGACAGGGTTGCAAAGTACAACAGGTTGCTGAGAATAGAAGACCATAGCGCGGCTATCTACAAGGGGATGGCAGAATTTCGTCAATGATTACGTCTTATCGCACTTTTATAGTTGTTCTTATACTGGCTCTGGGTGGGCTTCAGACCCGTCTTTGGGTAGGGCAAGGCAGCTTTGCTCACGTTAATGGCCTGCGAGTGCAGGTAGAGCAGCGTACTGCGGAGAATGAGGGCAGAAGGCAGCGCAACGAAATTCTCAAGGCTGAGATTCTCGATCTTAAACAGGGACTTGATGCCGTCGAAGACATTGCCCGCAGTGAATTGGGCCTGATTAAGAAAGGAGAGACATTCTTTCTCCTGGTTGAAGAATAGTTTTCACATTCATGCTTGAACACGCCGAACTCCCGGAAGCACCCTGGCTGGATGAAGTCTTTGCAACCCGTCTTGCTCGACCGACTATTCCCGGTACTATCAAGCAGCAGCTGGAAGATTTCTGTGTATTCGAAGCCCTTGCCCTGGAGCCGATCGGTGAGGGTGAACACGTCTATCTGCAAGTAACCAAAAAGGGGGCCAATACGGCCTGGGTTGCAGAGCAGATTGCGGCATTTGCGGGTGTCAGAGCCCTGGATGTGGGCTATGCCGGGAGAAAAGATCGACATGCAATTGCCAGGCAGTGGTTCTCTGTTTATCTACCGGGCACAGACTGCAACTGGTCAGATCTGGAGATTGAAGGCGTTTGCCTGGAACAGGTTTGTCGACATACCCGTAAGTTGAGGCCTGGTGAAATTTCTGAAAACAGGTTTGAGATTGTAGTCCGGCACAGGATGCTCGCGGCTGCAGAGAAGCGTGATCTCGAAACTCGATTACAGGCTATTCAACTCAATGGTTTCCCCAACTTTTTTGGCCGACAAAGATTCGGTCGGGATTTGCACAATATTGAGAATGCTGATCGGCTGCTGAGATTTGGCGAAAGGGTCAGGGGGGACAAGGGAATGATCCTGTCTGCCGCCCGGGCCTGGTTATTTAATCGATTCTTGTCCCGGCAGATTGAAACGGGTGGCGGAGCAATCGTTGGCCCGCTGTATGGTAAATCCCGTGATCCCCAGGCCGGGGAAGAGGAACTTGGTGCTGTCTACGAAGCGTGGGTCGAAGGATTGCGACGTCGTGGCGCGAAAGTGGGTGAGAGAGCATTGTTCGTCGTTCCCCATGAACTCGTCTGGAATCAGGCTGACGATAGCACCCGTCTGAGTTTTGGCTTACCCGCTGGCAGTTTCGCAACCAGTCTGTTGGCAGAGATTTTTGTTGTTGAGGATGCGGCATCATGAGCACCGATATCGATTTGAGAGGTATTGGCATGACCTCACAGCGCACGCGGTCGCGACTGGTGGAGCGACTACGGGAACAGGGAATCCTGAGTGAGCATGTGTTGGATGTCATTAGTGCCACACCACGGCATGCGTTGATCGATGAGGCGCTGGCTCACCGGGCATATGAAGACACAGCGCTGCCGATAGGATTCAATCAGACCATTTCGCAGCCCTATATCGTCGCCAGGATGACGGAAGCACTTTTGGCCGATGGGCCGGTCGAAACTGTACTGGAAGTCGGTACTGGATCAGGGTACCAGACAGCGATCCTGGCCCAGTTGGCGGCAAAGGTGTATACGGTTGAACGGATTGGTGGATTGTTGACCCGGGCGAAAGAGCGGCTCGGTGCCATGGGTTATCGGAATATTTTCTTTCGGCACTCAGACGGCGGGTTGGGCTGGCCAGAAAAAGGCCCCTTTGATGCCATCATAGTCACAGCCTCGCCACGGATTGTGCCGGAAGCGTTGCTCGATCAACTCGCAGACAATGGCAGGATGCTCGTACCTGTCGGTGAGTCTCGCCAGCAGGAATTATTGCGATTGGTAAAGTCTGGCGATGATATTGAGCAGACAGTACTCGAATCCGTGAAGTTCGTCCCCCTGCTTGCGGGCAAGTCTTAACTTGACCATTAGAATCATTCTGGTTGGCCTGATGATGGGTGCAGCGGAGGTTGTACCGGGCGTTTCCGGCGGGACCATCGCTTTTGTCTCTGGCCTCTATGACCGTCTGGTTCATTCGATCCAACGGTTGACGCCGGTGAGGTTGTGGGAACTACGCAAAGTTGGCCCAAAGCAGATTTGGCATCTGCTGGATCTGAACTTCCTGATGTTGTTGTTCGGATCCATGTTTGTTTCTGTGCTGCTCTTTGCGCGTGGTGTCAGTTACCTGCTGGATCATCAACCGGTGCTCATATGGTCATTTTTTTTCGGACTCGTGATTGCATCAGTGTATTCGATTGGTCGCAAACTAAGCCTTACGTCGCTTGAGACCCCGCTTGCAATTGCCCTGGGTATCGCTATTGGTTTCTCGTTGATTCACGTGACACCGCTTGAGTCAGAGGTATCGCCGCTTGTGCTGATGGCCGGGGGTTGCATCGCTGTTTGTGCCTGGATACTGCCTGGGCTTTCCGGCAGTTTCGTGCTGCTGGTGCTTGGACTCTATCAGACAGTGATTGCCGCTATCAGGGACTTTGAAGTAGTGACATTGACCTATGTGACTTTGGGGTGTGCCATCGGATTGATTTCCTTCTCCAGAGTATTGGCGATGCTACTGGACCGCTTTCATAACATCACCATTTCAGTGCTGGTTGGTTTTATGCTGGGTTCGCTATCTCGGATATGGCCCTGGAAAAGAACGACAAGTTATCTGATCCGCCAGGACGGAAGCCAGTTGCCGGTTGTTCAGGAACCGGTGTTACCGGAAACCTATTATCAACTGACGGGGCTCGACCCATTTCTGGCCGGTGCGGTGGTTTCGTGTTTCTTCGGTCTTCTACTGATCCTGCTACTGGATCGATTTGCCCTACTGACAGAATCGGAGCCCGATTGGCATGAGGATCGGCAATAAGTCGGCAACGCTGCTGCTGGCTCTCGCACTGCTGCTGGAGGGTTGTACCGGCCTGTCTCCGCTGTATTCGATTGGCGGCGGTGATGGCTCCTACCGGGTCAGGAAGGGCGATACTCTCTATTCCATCGCTTTCAGGTACGGGCTGGATTACAAAAGCCTTGCTCGAATCAACCGGATTGGCCCCCCGTATACCATCTATACCGATCAGCTGATTCGCTTGAGGGGTAGCGCAAAGCGGCCTGAAAAGGACTCTGGTCCGACGGCAACAAAACCAGTGCCGAAGAGGATACCGTCAGCAAAAGCCAGATTGCCGGAGAAAGTGGCTGGTTGGCGCTGGCCCATCAATGGCAAGGTTATCGCTGGATTTTCTCTGACCAATCCCATCAACAAAGGGATCGACATCGCAGGCAACAGCGGTGACGCCGTTGTTGCTGCGGCCGATGGGGTTGTCGTCTATGCGGGTGGAAATCTGCGAGGTTACGGTAAGCTCGTTATCATCAAACATAATGATCACTTCCTTTCTGCCTATGGCAATAACGAGACTATGCTGGTGAGGGAAGGCGAGAAAGTCCGTGCGGGTCGAACTATCGCCAGAGTAGGCACGAGCGCTGCCAATACGGAGATGCTGCACTTTGAAATCAGGCGCGAAGGCAAGCCAGAAAATCCGCTCAACTATCTTCCCGCCCGAGGTTAGCCCAAGGCAATTGTGCCAGAGCGCCCTGTCTCCGGTAGTGATGCGGCGGATTTGGTGAAGACAGTTTCTACAGCTGTCGACTGAAATGGATGGAACAACGTCTGCAGATTGAGCAGAGATGGGTAGGAAATAGCTGAAATTTGTGTAGGATATATCCTACAAAATCGCATAACTTATTGATATTTAAGAGATATATTTACTGGGGTTAAAGTCGATTGGTTGCAGTTTAGCGGCATCGGCATATAGTTTACCTGAGTGCTGGATGCACCAGGGACCCAGGCCTTAGGGCCGGCAGGAAGCCATCAAGGGACTCACTGAACAGGAAACGATTCGCCGGTCGTTTCCTGTTCTCTTTTATGGACGTCTACTTTCCGCTGTTACCCCACTAGTTTTAAGCAGGTCCCACACAGGTCGGGCCAAGTAGCGCTGAGGGCTCTTTTATGGACCTCTACTTTCCGCTGTTACCCCGCTAGTTTTAAGCAGGTCCCACACAGGTCGGGCCAAGTAGCGCTGAGGGCTCTGCCCTAACCCATATCGAGGTGTTCGCGCTTGTTCTTGATATCGGCCCATTCCTCTGCTTCCGGCAGTGGATCTTTCTTCTCTGTAATGTTGGGCCAGGTCTCACACAATTCCGCGTTCAGCTCGAGGTATCCCTGCTCGTCATCCGGCAGTTCGTCCTCTGAAAAGATTGCGTCTACCGGACATTCCGGTTCACACAGGGCGCAATCGATGCACTCGTCAGGACTGATTACCAGGAAGTTTGGTCCCTCGTAGAAACAATCGACCGGGCACACTTCCACACAGTCTGTATGCTTGCACTTTATGCATGCATCACTTACCACAAACGTCATACTTAATCCCTTGGGCTGAATTCAAAAAGAACGCCATTTTATCAGGAGAAATATGGAGGCGCAGCACTTTTTCAGGTCAAAGCTCTGGTTAGTCCCCCGCCTTTTGATGGAGTTTGTAAAGAATCTCCAGAGCCTCCCTCGGTGATAGTGCATCCACATCGAGGTCTTTTAGCATCTCTCTCAGTTCGTCCGGTTCGCCATTTAGAAAGAGATCTGACTGAAGTGGCGCTCCATTCGTCTCAGCGCGCACCTCTGCTTCCTCGAGCTGTCGCAGCTTGTCCCGCGCCGTCGCGATGACGCTATCTGGCACACCGGCAAGACGTGCAACCTGCAATCCATAGCTCTGACTGGCTGGTCCCTCATTGACGGAGTACATGAAGATGATGTCGTCGCCATATTCTCGTGCGGAAAGGTGCACGTTTCTCGTATCAGGCAGTGATTCTGGCAATGCGGTTAGCTCGAAATAATGCGTTGCGAACAACGTTAACGCGCCTATCTCGAGTGCAATGGCATGGGCTACAGCCCAGGCCAGAGACAGGCCATCGAAAGTGGAAGTGCCGCGGCCGATCTCATCCAGCAAAACAAGTGAGTGCCGGGTTGCGTTGTTTAGAATGAGCGCTGTCTCTGTCATTTCCACCATGAAGGTGGATCTGCCGCTTGCCAGATCGTCCGACGAACCGATTCGGGTAAATATACGATCAACTGCGCCGATGGTCGCTTGTTTTGCTGGGACGAAGCAACCAACGTGTGCCAACAAGGTGATAATGGCGCACTGTCTCATATACGTGGATTTGCCACCCATATTCGGTCCGGTGATGATAAGCAAACGTGCGTTTATACCCAGATTCAGATCGTTAGCGATAAATGGTTCGCTTAGGCTCTGCTCGACGACGGGATGCCGGCCTTCTTCGATTGTGAGTGTGGCGTCGCTGGTCAGGTTCGGGCGCGTTAGGTCTAAAGTGACGGCTCTTTCGGCGAAGGTGTTGAGTACATCCAGTTCTGAGACAGAATGAGCCAGAGCCTGAAGGCGAGGCAGGTCAGTAACAAGTCGTTCCAGCAGTTTTTCGTAGAGATGTTTTTCTCTGGCGAGAGCCCTGCTCTTGCTGGAAAGTGCCTTGTCTTCAAATTCCTTGAGTTCCGGCGTGATAAATCGTTCGGCATTTTTCAGGGTCTGACGGCGTACATAGTGCACCGGTGCAGCCTCCGCCTGGCTTTTGCTGATTTCGATATAGTATCCGTGTACGCGGTTGTAGCCGACCTTGAGAGTGCTTAGGCCCGTTGTCTCACGTTCGGCCAGTTCCATCTGAACCAGAAAGTCAGCTGCGTTCTCGCTGATGGCGCGTAGTTCGTCCAGTTCCTTATCGAAACCCTCGCGAATGACGCCGCCATCGCGTATGACCACTGGCGGATTCTCTATGATTGCGCGATCCAGTGTGTCGGCTAGATCAGGAGCGGGCTGACAGTCCGTCGCCAGGGCTTGAATGCGAGGCGTGTCCAGGGTGGACAGTGTCTCACTCAAGTCCGGTAGAACACCGAGAGCATCCCGTAGCTTCGCCAGATCCCGGGGTCTGGCCGATCGAAGTGCCACTCTCGCCAGTATCCGTTCGATGTCGCCGATGCTTCGCAGGTGATCGGTCAGTATCGGGTAATGTCTGTCAGCTATTATTTGTTCAACCGCATCAAGACGCTCCCCCAAAACAGTGTGGGACCTTATCGGTCGATTGATCCAGCGTTGCAACAAGCGCCCGCCCATGTTGGTTGCGGTCCGATTCAGGACGGAAAAGAGCGTGTGTTCGTCACCACCCTGGATATTCATTGTCAGTTCGAGATTGCGCCTTGAAGCACCATCGATATGAACGGCTTCTTCATTCATGAGGCGCTGCAGGCCCGTGATATGTGGTAGTTCCGTTCGCTGGGTTTGCTTGACATAGGCGAGCAGACAGCCGGCAGCGCTGACCCCGAGGGGCAGATTCTCACACCCAAAACCCGACAGATCCTTGACCCCGAACTGTTTTGTCAGTGATTGACGAGCCGCATCCAGGTCGAATTCCCATGGTGGTCGCAGACGTGATCCTGCATATTCTGAAGCCACTGTCGGATAGCGTCCGTCCTCTGAAAGGATAATCTCTGCAGGTGCCAATCGATGAATCTCGCTGACAAGATCCGGCTCATTCAGGCCTTCTGCGAGTTCGAATCGACCGCTGGCAAGATCCAGGGTCGCAATACCGAAGTTCACTCCATCGGTGCTGATAGCAGCGATTAGGTTGTCTCGGTCAGCATCCAGAAGGGCTTCGTCGGTCAGGGTTCCAGGAGTGACGATGCGCACAACCGCGCGATCTACAGGACCCTTGGCCTTGGCAGGATCGCCAATCTGTTCGCAAATGGCGACGGATACGCCCTGTTTTACCAGCCGGGCCAGATAGGAGTCGACTGCATGATAAGGAACACCGCACATGGGAATGGGTTCGCCCGCAGATGTACCCCGGGCAGTGAGAGTGATATCGAGCAAATCGGTAGCACGTTTGGCATCGTCGAAAAAAAGCTCGTAGAAATCACCCATCCGGTAGAACAGCAATTCACCCGGATGCTGGGCCTTAATTGCCAGGTACTGCTGCATCATTGGCGTGTGCTGAGTCGCTTGACTGGAAGAGGAACTTTTCAAGGAAGGATTCGTGTCAGTGCTGCAATCAGGGGATTCTACGTGAATTTCATGGAAAGAAAAAAATGTACTTGGTGTTTTCTTATTACTGTGGATAATACTGTATAAATAGACAGGGGTTAGATTTTTTCAACATCTGACCCTATGGCAAAAAGAGAGAGCGGAAAAGGAAGAAAGTCATGTCAGACAACGACAACACCGAGAACACTTCACGGGTAGACCGTCCACAGGTAAACAAGGAAAAAGACAAGGCGCTTACAGCGGCGCTGTCGCAGATAGAGCGTCAGTTTGGCAAGGGTGCCATGATGCGTCTGGGTGACTCTCCCCAGGAGAAAATACCGGCCATCTCCACCGGTTCACTGGGTTTGGATATTGCACTTGGTATTGGTGGTCTTCCACAGGGTCGAATTGTCGAGATTTATGGCCCTGAAGCTTCCGGTAAAACCACGTTGACTCTACAGGTCATTGCCGAGGCGCAGAAGGCTGGTGGAACCTGCGCCTTTATCGATGCGGAGCATGCGCTCGATCCACTATATGCCCAGAATCTGGGCGTCAATATTGAGGATCTGCTGGTTTCCCAGCCGGACACGGGAGAGCAGGCGTTGGAAATCTGCGACATGATCGTCAGATCCGGGGCGGTCGATGCCGTTATCATTGACTCGGTTGCAGCGCTGACACCCAAGGCGGAAATAGAGGGCGAAATGGGTGATCATCATGTCGGTTTGCAGGCACGGTTGATGAGCCAGGCGCTGCGCAAGATGGCGGCGAACATCAAGAATTCGAACACACTGGTTATTTTTATTAACCAGATTCGCATGAAGATCGGTGTCATGTTCGGCAGCCCGGAAACGACAACCGGTGGTAATGCCCTCAAGTTCTACTCATCTGTTCGCCTGGATATCCGCCGCATCGGGGCCATTAAGGACGGTGACGAAATTGTCGGTAATGAAACAAGAGTCAAAGTCATCAAGAACAAGGTGGCGCCACCTTTCAAACAGACTGAATTCCAGATCCTCTATGGCAAGGGCATCTATCGTCTTGGTGAGGTCATAGACCTTGGGGTTCAGTTGAATCTGGTTGACAAGGCAGGTGCCTGGTATAGCTACAAGGGTGATCGTATCGGCCAGGGCAAGAAGAACGCCTGTGAATTTTTGTCCGAACACCAGCATCTTGCTGATGAGATCGAAAAGCAGGTCAGGGCGAAGCTGCTCGATGATGGCTCCGAAGAAGGCGATGATGACGAAGTCGACAATGTCACACCTATAACCGGTTCGTGACTTGCCCTGAGTGACCTGTAGAGCGCGCGCGGCGAGGAGGCTGATATCTGGTGAAGGAAATCAGTGCTAAAAACATCCGATTAGTTGCAATGGACCTGCTGGCGAGGCGTGAGCACTCGCGACTGGAGCTGACCCGGAAGCTGCATAAAAGGTTCTCCGATAAGCAGGAGGAAATCGAAGAAGAGCTCGATCGCCTACAGTCCGAGGGTCTGCAATGTGATGCCCGGCTCGCCGAAGCTTTTCTCCAGGCGAGAACCAGTAGGGGCCAGGGCCCGTCTAAAATCCGCAATGAACTCAAAGGCAAGGGGGTATCACAAGATGCCATCTCTCTGGCTTTTGAAGCCTGTGAGGTAGATTGGTTTGATTTGGCGCAGACTGTCGCCGAAAAGAAATTCGGTGATCTCTCTGGGCAGCTGCAGGATCTGAAATCTAAAGGGAAAGTCTCTCGATTTATGCAGCAGAGAGGTTTTTCCTACGATCACATTTCATCTCTGGATTGAAACAAAACTAGTGGTGTCAGTGGCTCGGCAGGCGCATTTTCTGTATCTTTAGCCGTCTCGTTTTTATGTAGCCCCGTGTATGGATAGTCGCGAGCTTCGCAGCGCATTTCTTGACTACTTCAAAAGTAAGGATCACACCATTGTCGATTCGGCTTCGCTCGTGCCTGACAATGACCCGACCCTGCTCTTTACCAATTCAGGGATGGTCCAATTCAAGGACGCTTTTGCCTTTAGGGAAAACCGTGGTTATACACGGGCGGCCAGTTGTCAGCGTTGTGTACGCGCCGGTGGTAAGCACAACGACCTCGATAACGTCGGCTATACGGCTCGACATCACACTTTCTTCGAGATGCTGGGTAACTTCAGTTTTGGTGACTACTTTAAGGAAGAAGCCATTGAGTTTGCCTGGGAGTTTTTAACGGAGGTTCTTGGCCTCCCTGAAGAGAGGCTCTGGGTCACGGTACACGATCATGATGATGAGGCTGAGAAAATCTGGGTCGAAAAGATTGGTTTTGATTCAGCTCGGATTAGCCGCTTGGGTGATGACGACAACTTCTGGACCATGGGCGATACTGGTCCTTGCGGACCTTCGTCTGAGATCTTCTGGGATCATGGGCCTGATGTCCCGGGAGGGCCACCGGGCTCTCCAGATGGTGACCTTGATCGATACGTTGAGATCTGGAACCTGGTCTTCACTCAATATGATAGAGCGGCTGACGGTCAACTAACGACCCTGCCGAAGCAGTGTGTTGACACTGGTATGGGCCTGGAGCGCCTCGCAGCGGTTATGCAGGGTGTTCATAATAACTACGATATTGACCTGTTCCAGACTCTGATCAAAAAAACCGCGGAACTTTTGGATCACAGGGATCTCAGTAGTCCGTCGCTCAAGGTCATTGCCGATCATATCCGCTCCGCCGTATTCCTTATCGCCGATGGCGTCGTACCTTCTAACGAGGGGCGCGGTTATGTCATTCGAAGAATTATCCGCCGGGCCCTGCGTCATGGTCATAAGCTACAGTCCAGCGGTCCCTTTTTCCACCAGCTGGTTGCAACGGTGGTTGAGGAAATGGGAGATGCCTATCCATTGATTCAGCAGACCCGCAAACAAATCGAACGTGTGCTGCTGAAAGAAGAAGAGCAGTTCGAGCTGACGCTGGATCAGGGCATGCGCATCCTCAATGAAGCCATCAGTGGTTTGTCATCAGGAAAAGAGATTCCAGGCCAGGTGGTCTTCAAGCTATATGATACCTATGGTTTCCCGACGGATCTGACAGCGGATATAGCCAGGGAAAGAGACCTCTCGATCGATATGGCAGGATTTGATCAGGAAATGGATGCACAACGGGAGAGGGCTCGTGCGGCGAGTCACTTTGACACTGTTTCGACTTTGAAGATCAACCTGGACTTCGAAACAGAATTTACCGGCTACGACACCCTGGAAGGCGACGCAAAGATCCTGGCACTGATCGAAGATGGTCAGCAGGTCGACAAGGTCGCCGTGGGTGATGATGTCCTGATTGTGCTTGATCGCACGCCTTTTTACGCGGAATCCGGTGGCCAGGTGGGAGACAAGGGAGTCGTCACCGCCGAAGATGCAGAAATTAGCATCGGGGGCACTATAAAGAGCGATGCGGCCTGGCTGCACAGAGGCAGAGTGACCAAGGGTGAATTCACGGTTGGCCGTGAGGTTAAAGCCACAGTTAGCAGGTCGTCCAGAGATGCGATCCGGCTTAATCACTCCGCCACCCACCTCCTGCATGCAGCTCTGCGTCAGGTATTGGGTGAACATGTCAATCAACGAGGCTCGCAAGTTGATGCAGAGCGGCTCAGGTTCGACTTTTCTCACTTTGAGGCTGTGACCAAGAGCCAGCTTCGCAAGATCGAGCGTCTGGTCAATGATGAGGTCAGGCGAAATACGGTGATCCAGACTGAAGTCATGGGAATCGAAGCAGCGAGGGAAAAGGGGGCAATGGCGCTCTTTGGTGAGAAATACTCAGAGCAGGTTCGCGTGTTAACTATGGGTGAAGGTTTCTCCATTGAACTCTGTGGTGGAACCCATGCATCGCGTACTGGCGATATCGGACTCTTCCGTGTGGCATCGGAACAGGGTATTGCTTCGGGGGTGCGGAGAATAGAAGCCTATACAGGTAATAAGGCGCTGGCAGAAGTGGAGACCGTTGAAGATGTACTGGCGGACACCGCGATTCTGGTGAAGGCCGACCGAAACAATCTTGCAGAGAAAATTCAGGCACTCGTCGATCAGAACAAAAAGCTGGAGAAAACAGTCACTGACCTTAACCGTAAGCTGGCGACAGGTGGTGGTCAGGACCTTGCGGATTCAGCCATTGATCTGGGTGAATTGAAACTTATCGTCAAACTATTGGACGGCGCTGATCCAAAGTCGCTCCCGGATTCGCTGGATCAGCTAAAAAATAAACTCGGTACTGGAATTGTAGTGCTGGGTACAGTCAATGGGGGCAAGGTGGGTCTCATTGCTGGTGTCACGAAGGACCTGACTGATCGCTTCAATGCCGGTGATCTGGTCAATCATGTCGCGACACAGGTTGGTGGCAAGGGTGGTGGACGTGCTGATATGGCCAGGGCTGGTGGCTCCGATCCCGATGCATTGCCGGCAGCGCTAGAGAGTGTTGAAGGGTTTGTCCGAAACCTGTTGTGAGTCGATTCAGCGCCTGATCAGGGTTAGCTATAGTTTTTTGTCTCCAAAATCTGTTAAATACGCTCCTTTTCTGCGTCGGGCAGACGAATGTCGCTTTTTGTTCAGAAATTTGGTGGGACTTCGGTCGCCTCCATCAGTCATATCGAGAATGTAGTCCGCAAGGTCATCAGTGCACGCGATGAGGGGCACGATGTTGTCGTGGTCGTATCTGCCATGGGCGACGAAACAGATCGATTGGTGGCACTGGCCAACGAGGTCGATCATCAGCATATTTCAGGTCGTCGCGAAATGGATGTCCTGTTGTCGACCGGTGAGCAGATAACAATTTCGCTGTTGGCAATGATGTTGTTGAAACATGGCGTTAAGGCTCAGTCCTACACTGGCAGGCAGGCAGGTATTCTTACCGACGATGGTCATACCAAAGCGAGGATTCTCGATATTGATACGGCCCATCTCAAGGCCAGGATCGAAGAGGGCGTTGTACCGGTCGTTGCCGGGTTTCAGGGTACGGATGATGACGGAAATATCACAACGCTGGGTCGGGGCGGTTCGGATACTACGGCTGTTGCACTAGCGGCTGTTCTTGATGCCGATGAGTGCCGAATCTATACGGACGTAAAAGGTGTGTTTACGACTGATCCCCGTGTTGTCGAGGGTGCGAGATGTCTGAAGGAAGTCACCTTTGAGGAAATGCTGGAACTTGCCAGCCTTGGTTCCCGGGTGTTGCATACACGGGCGGTGGAGCTTGCCAGTAAGTATGAAGTACCCCTGCGCGTGCTTTCCAGTTTTGAGGACGCCCCGGGTACGCTAATCACAAGAGAGGACGAATCCATGGAACAGCCGATAATCTCAGGTATTGCTTTCACCCGTGACGAAGCCAAACTGACCGTGTTGGGTGTTAAAGACGTGCCGGGGATTGCCTCCGCTATCCTGGGGCCGATAAGTAAGGCCAACATCGAAGTAGACATGATAGTCCAGAACGTGGCCGCGGATCAGAGTACGGATTTTACTTTCACCGTTCGCCGGGAAGATTATGATCAGGCTCTGGAGATCCTTGAAAAAGTGGCGAAAAACATTGATGCCAGAGAGGTGGCAGGGGACAATAAAATTGCAAAGCTTTCCATGGTCGGCGTTGGGATGCGTTCTCATGCAGGTGTGGCAAGCAGGATGTTCGAGGTTTTGGCAAACGAATCGATCAATATTCTGATGATATCGACATCAGAGATAAAGATTTCCGTCGTTGTTGCCGAGAAGTATCTGGAACTCGCTGCCCGAGCTTTGCATTCGGCGTTTGATTTGTCTGAAGAGGTGAGTTGACCGATGACAAATTTTCAATTGAATTAAATCTGGTTCTACGCAAGGAGAGCGTTCAAAGGAGTAAAACCATCATGCTTATATTAACCCGGCGAGTCGGTGAGACGTTAATAATAGGCAATGATATATCCGTGACAGTGCTAGGTGTGAAGGGAAACCAGGTACGAATTGGCGTAGATGCGCCAAAAGAAATATCTGTCCACCGAGAAGAGATATATCAACGCATCCAAACTGAGGAAGATGAGGACTAGTCCGCAGTAGACGAAGAGTGAGGAAGGTGGCCATCAACCTGCATAGGTTACCTGTCTCAATAAACTGAAATACCCCCGAGGGAAATCCACACCCTCGTAATATCCTCTCGAAAGTAGCAGATCGTGCAGCTTTCGCAGTCTGTAGATTGGTACTGATGCAAGCAGGTGATGTTCCAGGTGATAGTTCAGGTCATGAGGGGCGACCAGAAGTCGTTCCAGCGGATTGATGTAGATTGTTCGAGTGTTGCGGCGGGCATCCAGATCACATAGATCAGGAACCGCAGCATGTTCCGATATCTGTCTTATGCGGCTGATCAACATATGGCTGGTCATAAAAGCGATTACCCATAGTGCGTACAACCATGGTTGGCCTAGAGCTGTCAGAATTACCAGAAGGGTCAGGTTCACTCCAAGGCTACGGATCATGGTCTGTCGGACATTGGGCTGCAGTCGCGCTAACTTCGTGATGGATCGGGTGATTGACTTTACGCGGCGCCAGCCGATGCGGCCGGTGATGTCGCGCAATACCTTGCGTTGAAAGCGAGTTCTTGAAATAGGGTAGTCCTGATAATTCTTGAGATCAGGGTCTTCTGCTGTACCTGCGGTTCGATGATGTTCAAGGTGGCCCTGCATATAGGCCTCCTTGTCTGAAAAAACCCAATATCCAGAGAGCCACTTACCTACGAAATCGTTGACTGAGTGAGAAGTAAACAGCGTTTTGTGACCTGTCTCATGTACCAGTACGCCGAAGGCCATCATCCGTCCCCCCAGAAGAATAATGACACCGAGGTAGACGATGGGATTTGGGAACATGCCGGCAACGATAAACAACGCTATGACCACTGACCAGTCGAATACCACAATGGAGGCTGCGATCAAATCGTCTTTCGAGGTGATGTGATTCAGCTCTTCCTCGGTTAGGTATTGTTTGAAGTCATTTGCCATAACCTCGAATTATCGGCCAGGATCCATGCAGATCCAAGTGCCAATGAAGTGGCACCAGCGCACGTTAGTCAGTGACGACGACCTTGTTGCGGCCACCTTTTTTAGCGCTGTAGAGCGCTTTGTCTGCCGCTTTCAGCACATCTTCGGCTTCCGGTCCGTCTGTTGATCGATCGGCGACGCCGATAGAAATGGTGACAGAGACTTTTTCTCCAGCGGTTCGAAACGAACCTCGTTTACGGTGCTGGCGAGCTATTCGCCCGATTTCCTCTTCTTCTCTCGGCTTATCACGGACGACCATTTCGTAGTTTTGAATAGCCTTCCGGACCTCATCCAGATAATAAAAAGCATCTTCTTTACTCATTCTCGGAAAGACGACAGAGAACTCTTCTCCGCCATAACGGAAAGCCTTACCACCCCCTCCAACCTGACGAATCTTCATGGCGACCATTTGCAGCACCTGATCGCCGATGTCGTGACCGTGGTTGTCGTTAAATTTCTTGAAGTGGTCGACATCCAGCATGGCGAGGCTATAGCGACTGCCGAGGGCTAAGAATTGTTCATTCAATGCTCGGCGGTGAGGTAAACCGGTCAGTTCGTCCCGGTAGGCCATATTGTAGGAGTCTCGAACGATGGCGGCGCCGAGATAGAGGCTGCTGGACATGGCAAAAATCTCCCATGCTTTGTCGACCGGTAGGCCATAACCAATGACCATCCCGAGGAGAGCGGTGGTCAGCCCCTGGCTGATAGGGGTGTTGTCGAATCCCATCACGAATATGCAGCCGAGCAGGCTGAACAGTGCCATCAGTGTGGCGGTCTGGTGGAATGGAGAGTAGCTCAATACCAGATCGAAAGGTGGAGCCAGTGGGTCAAGCAGAACATTTGGTAACGGCTGTTGTAGACCGATCCAGTACAGTGCGATGGCGAACTCGAACAGGATCAACGCCATTCGCATAAGCCCTGTAAAGGTAAAGAATCCACGTTCCCGAAATATCGTAATCAAAAGAATATTAGCCGGTACAAGACCAACAATAATGAACTCGTTCAGGCCATCGACCATTACCTGGTGATGCATTAGCAGAGAGAACGCTAGACCGCAGACGACAAAGAATACTCTTGAGCGGTTGTATGACAGCGCCAGCGTGCCAGTGACCGCAACCGCCACACTCGGTCCGATTACCCAAAGTGTATCGGGAGCCGCCGGGAGGTAGCCCTGATTTAGAGTGATGACGACCACCGTTATCAGGAATGCTGCGGGGAATATGAGATTGCCGATGGCGTGTTGCAGTGGTGGTAGTACAGTCAAGGAGTGCTATTTCGACCGAATTCGGTGTTGATGAACGGCAGCGGAGATTGCGGCCAGTTTCCTTGGGTGGACAGCCATCTCGTCAGAAATGACGTCTGGCATCTTAGCGACCAACCAGGACATTGTCTTGGTGGCTAGTACGAGTAATGTCAGAAAGACGAAAACTGTTCCCATGCCGTAGAGGGCCAGGTTCATACCTTCGGCAACGAGTGGAGTCATATCATGAAGTTGTATTTTTTATTGTTTAGTCGATTATAAACGACTTTACAGAAACCGTTGGCTCTAATGGAAAAACGAAATCGCTGGAACGAGCGCTATGCCTCGAAGGAACTGTTGTGGTCTGCTGGACCGAATGAGCTATTCGCCGACCTGATTGGAGAATTGAAGCCAGGCAAGGCGCTTGATGTCGCGACCGGAGAAGGTCGAAATGCACTTTGGCTGGCGGAGCAGGGCTGGGATGTGGATGCTATCGATTTCTCCAATGTTGCTATTGAAAAGGGGAAGCAGGTTGCTGAGGCCAGAAAGGTCGCCGTTAACTGGATCGTCGACGACGTCAGTTCGTTCGGCTTCGATTTGGGGCATTACGATCTGGTCGCGGTTCTCTATCTGCATACCTCTAAGGAAGAAAGGAGTGTTTGGCTAGGCCGAACCATCGAGGCGGTGAAGCCTGGTGGCAGTTTTATCTATATCGCACACGACCCATCGAACGTCGAGCTGGGTGTTGGTGGACCGCAGGATGTTAGTCTTTTGCCGTCAGTGGAGGAACTGCGTGGCTATCTGAGCGAGTTTGAATTGCAGCGTATGGAAATCCATGAACGCGCCGTTGAAAGCGACCCGGGTCACGGCGGTTCCCTGACCGGAGTCGCTCTCGACACTCTTGTCTGGGCTGTCCGCAAGTAGGTATTTCGTTCGAATCACCATGGCCGTGCTGAGTATGTTTTCCTGAGTGTAATGAAGGACCTCAGCTAACAAATATTACACCGTACGCGAAAAAATACAGACTAATTATGGATATGTGTAGATCTATTTATTATAAAATGTACAATGTAAAATAATAGTGTGAATATGTAGTGTCTGGGAGTCAATCATGCCAAGTCTGGAAAAACACTGGGATGCCATCGTCGTTGGATCTGGGCTGGGGGGGTTGTCTGCAGCAGCTGAACTTGCGACGGCGGGGAAGAAGGTGCTGGTGTTGGAAAAACACGTGTTCGCCGGTGGCTATGCTCACCATTTTCCGCGGCGGCTGAAGGGAACGCGGATTATCTATGACTTTGATGTGGCGCTTCACCAGACCGGGAATCTGAAGCCAGGCAGAGGAACCCATGAACAGTTTAAGCGCCTTGGTGTACTGGACAGAATTCGCCCCATCGAGTTCGATACTGCCTACCGGACCATAGGCCCGGACCACGACTTTGTCGCCCCCGCCGCCGCCGATCGTCTCCTAAAGAAATTCATTGAAGCCTATCCCCATGAAAAGCGTGGCCTGACCGATATTTTTCATACCATGTCCCGGATCGATGACAACAGCGAAGGAATAACACCAGAGGCACTCGCAACTTTCGATATCAGCCTGGCTGAATTTGTCAGTCAGCACGGCATTACTGATGAGCGAGTAATTGCCATCTTCTGTACTCTCTGGGGTTACGTGGGTTCGATTCCATCCCGTCTTTCAGCCTTTCTGTTTGCGCAGATGTGGTGCAGCTATCACTTCGGTGGCTGTTTCTATATTGAAGGCGGAGGACAATCATTGTCGGATGCCTATGTCTCTGTGATCGAGGAAAACGGTGGCAAGGTCAGGCGCCGAAACGAGGTCGCCAGTATTACAACAAACAGTAACGGTGCTGTTACCGGTGTCGAAACTAAAAAAGGACTAACTTACTTCGCTCCTCAGGTCATCAGTAATGCCGCCCTGCCGAATACGTTTAACGGGTTGCTCGACAATTCAGAACTGGGAACATCAGAGCGACAGCGTGACCGGGAACTGCCGGTCGCGACTTCAATCGCCCAGGCTTACATTGGCATGAAAGGTGATGCCGGCAAGCTGGGTCTCGCCGACAGGGGACGTTTCATCGAGGTTAGTTATGACTATGAAAGCGATTGGGATGCCATGGTCAAAGGGGACTACATGAACCAGCCGTACATGCTGGGAAATCACAATCTGGCTGATCCGGGCCATCACCCAAAGGACCGCTCCATCCTGCATGTGACCACATTGACCGATGGCCGTTCGTGGATGAATCTGGAGAAGAAGCAGTATCGCGAGAGAAAACGCGAGTTGACGGAGTTTCTGCTGGATCGTCTGGAAGAGGTTATACCGGATGCCAGGGATCGGATAGAAGTATGTGAAGTGGGAACGCCGCACACCATGGCGCGATATACGTCGAATCCCAACGGCTCGATTTATGGCTATGCTTCCGAGGTCGATAGCCACACCATCCATCGGCCAGCGCCGAAGACCAGCGTATCCGGATTGTATCTGGCCGGAGCCTGGACTTTTCCCGGCCCCGGTTTTAATGGAGCCATCATGTCGGGATTGAACACCGCAAGAGAGGTTCTCGGCGATGGGTAGAGCCGAGCTGCGTTGAACTGGAACCCGATCAGAGCTCGTATGGAGACCCTGGATGCCGCGCACAAAACTGACTGATCAGCAGATTGCTGAATTTAAGGCAGAACTAGTTGACGCTGCCACGCGGTTGTTTGTGAATCATGGTTATGCGGGTGTAACGATGAGGGCAATCGCCAGGGAACTGACTTGCAGCCCGATGAAGGCTTATCGTTACTTCGGTGACAAGGATGAGGTCTTCGCCATGGTCCGGACTGCGGCCTACCAGTCTTTTGGCAAGTCCCAGCAGGAAGCGTACTTTTCAGCAAGCGATCCAACCGAGCGATTGACGGCCCTTGGCAGGGCTTATTATGACTACGCCACAAAGAATCAGCTGCAGTACCGGTTAATGTTCGAGCTTCTTCAGCCAAATCCTGACGGCTACCCCGAATTAAGTGAAGCCAGCAGGGCAGCCATGACGCCGTTAAGAACGGTGGTTTCCGAACTGATCGCACAAGGAACTCTCAAAGGCGATACGGACCTGATCACCAACGCCATCTGGTCGGGGGTCCATGGAGTAGTCTCGCTTCACCTGGCAGGTAAGCTGCTGAGGCAGCCGAATATATCGGAGCTTGAGGAAACAATGATGGCCTCAGTTTTCCTTGGCCTCAAGTTGATCGGAGATAATAGCTAGTTTCCGTCCGAAAAAGGCAGTTCTCAAGGGTATTAGGCGCGACTGCCCAATATTGTTAGTTTAGAAATCAACGGGTTATCAGGAAACTAGCACCGCGGTTTCGATTTCTCGGACACGAACTAGCTAGTTTCCGTCCGAAAAAGGCAGTTCTCAAGGGTATTAGGCGCGACTGCCCAATATTGTTAGTTTAGAAATCAACGGGTTATCAGGAAACTAGCACCGCGGTTTCGATTTCTCGGACACGAACTAGCACCGCGGTTTCGATTTCTCGGACAGGAACTAGCTAGGGTTGGTGACAACCGACAATTCCTTTGTCGTGCATGGATTTGATGGTTGACTTATCGAAGCCGAGTTCGGCCAGTACTTCATCCGTATGTTCGCCTATTTCCGGGGCTCGGGTTGCGCCCACGCGGGCGAGCCCATTCACATTGACGGGGTCATTAACGATGAAGTCGATGCCGACGTCATCAACGGGTGGAGTGATCATCTTGTTGAGTGTGAGGTGATCGTCGGTTGGTAAATCAGAAAACCTCGCGACTGGCTCGATGGGCACCTCGTGTTCGTCTCGGAGTATGGCGATCCACTCGTCAAGGGTTTTTGCCCGGAAGATGTCGCGTAGTTTCTGCGTCAACTCCTCGGCATGGAGCAATCGAGATTCCAGTGTAGAAAATCGTTCATCCGCCAGTAGTTCGAATGCATCCATGGCGACCAGCAGCCTGTCAAACCCTTCATCTGTTCTGATCATGTTGAGTTGAATCAGGCGATCGTCACTGGTTTCGTAGAGGGCAGAGGTCAGGATCTGGGGTGGCACAGTGGAGAAATCAGCCTGGGCCAGTTGTGCCTGCACCATACAGGAGGCAGACCATACTCCGTTCGCCAGTAGAGAGGTGTGCACCTTGGTTCCCTTGCCGGTCCGTTCGCGTTGCATGAGCGCGGTGACGATAGCGGCATACATAGCGACCGCGGTTGGGTGATCGCCCATACCGGGAAGGGCTTGTATAGGCTCGACACCGGGATGACGCAGATGATCCATCATGCCGGACCGGTTCCAGTAGGCGACAAGATCAAAAGCCTCATTGTCCCGGTCCGGACCTTCTTCGCCGTAGGGTGTCAGCGATGCATAAATCATTCGTTCGTTCAGAGAAGAGATATCATCGTAGCTCAGTTTGAGCTCTCGACGCAGTGGTAGCGGCTGATTGGTAATGTAGATATCGCATTCCCGAATAAGTCGATGCAGAATTTCCATGCCCTCGTCGCTCTTCAGGTTGAGCGCCAGTGAACGCTTGTTGCGAGCATCCATGGCCCAGGCGTAGTTGGTATCTGCAGTTGGCGTAAAAGGCAACATGGCCCAGTTACGATAGCCGTCACCGTCTTCCGGAACTTCAATTTTCAGAACTTCCGCGCCTCTATCGGCAAGCATCGTTGCTGCAACCGGTCCGGCAATCCAGCTGCCTACATCCAGAACCTTGAGTCCCTCAAAGAGCAATACTTCATCCGACATAATTACGTTCTCTTCACATCTTGTCTGGTTTGGTTACATGCCGATATCATCGGCATTCCCTGTGATCCCATCCGCACCGGCGGAGTGGAATCGCATTTCATACTCTTTGCCGAGCGCGCCCATATCCCGCGTTATGACCATCTCATAGACAAAGTCGCGACTCCAGGCATCTGTAATATCTTCCTTCGTCAGCAGGCCATCCTGAACCAGCTTGTTCAAACCCTGTTCGTTGGTCGGTGGTTCGAATGACTGGTCCTCAATCGCTACGAAATTGAGCTTGGTTATCAGTGCGCGCATTCGCTCGCGCGTATTCGCCTGGGTGATGGCGGCAGTCGCCTGGGTCAATTTGTTCGATGGTTTTTTTTGTGCAGTATTTGGGTCGGATGATCCATTGTTTTCAGGTGAATTGTTTTCAGGTGAATTGTTTTCAGGTGAATTGTTTTCGGGTGAATCATTTTGCGTCAGCAGGAACCCAGCAACACCGAAGATAAGTACGACGCCGATAGCGATAGGTTTGACTGGTAACCCGCCAGTCACATCTGGCTCGGGAGGCGGTTTGTCAGCCTTCGGAGTGGCAACTTGCGATGCCTTGGCGATGATCACGCCGCATTTCACACACTCTTCAGCCTTTGGTTGAAAGGCATTGCAGGCCGGACAAATCATGTTTTCGCTCATGACCGGTTCTCGGAGGTGAATTGGAATCAGTTTACCTGATATTGTTATCGGGTCTGGATAAATAAGGAAGAAGCAAACATGATCGGTCAGATTATTCGACTCAATGTTTTAGAAGGCAAAGTAGAAGAGTTTGAGGCTCTGGTGGCTCAGCTCATGAAGGATGTTGAAGCCAACGAACCAGGTTCAATCTACGATGTGCGTCGTGTTCGGGGTGAGCCACGAACCTATTTCTACTTCATCTCATTCCCGGATCAGTCTGGTTACGATCGCTATATGACCGCGGACTACCATATGCAAATGTCGCCGAAGACGGTCGCGCTCCTGGATGGCGATCCAATATTCGAGGACCTGGACGATTTTTAAGAACCATTCTAGAAATCATCCATAAAAAACGTTCTTAGAAACCATTCTTAAAAACGATTCTTAAAAACGATGTCTCCTGAATCTTTGCTTCCTGATCCATCACCGTTTTTCATGCGGGTACTGGAACTGGGCGGCGGTGTCGCCGCAGCCTACACCACCAGGCTCTTCTCGGAACATGGCGCTGAGGTTATCAAGGTGGAACCACCAGGCGGTGATCCACTCAGAAACCGGACACCCTTTCTACAGATCAAAGATGGTGAAAGCACCGGTGGTCTCTTCCATGCCCTGAACGTCAATAAACGTAGCGTGACGCTGAACATGGCTGAGGCTTCGGACAGGATCGAACTGGAAAACCTCATTGCCTGGGCCGATATCCTGGTGCACAGCCTGTCGACCGACGAAGCCGAAACCCTCAATATCGACCCGGAATCAGTCAGCACGAGGTGGCCGGCCCTGGTGGTGCTATCGATTTCCCCCTTCGGAATCAGCGGACCCTATCGGAAGTTTGCCGCACAGGAAATCACGACGGCGAATGCCAGCGGCTGGGCGGCGCTCTGCCCCATCACCTTCGGCGAACCGGAACACCCACCACTTAAAGTCTACGGCCATCATGGCTCAATGATGGCAGCAACTGCAGCAGCGATGGTCGGATTCGCGACCTGCCGGGAAGCAAAGAGGTCCGGCGTTGGTGAACACATCGACTTTTCAATCCAGGCGTACCTGGCGTCACTGATTGAAGCTGGCATTCCCATTTACAGTTACACCGGCGACATTCTCCGACGATATCACGGTCATCGCTCCAATCCCTGGTTGTTTTGCCAGACCAAAGATAATCCTGTGTTGCTGATGTGCGTCGAGGAAGACCAGTGGCAACGTCTGGTGGAATTCATAGGCGAGCCGGACTGGACCGCTCTTGAAGTCTTCAATGACAGGAAGGCACGCGTAGAGAATCAGGATCTACTCCACATCCTGCTACAGGATTTTTTTGCTGAATGGCGGGCGGATGAACTCTTCCATGCGGCCCAGGCACGTCGAATCTGTTGTGCGCCGGTGCTGAACTATGATCAGCTGTCACGGGATCCACACATTCTCGATAGGCAGCTATTTACGTGTCTCCCTGATCACCCGGAACTGCCTGAACTCATGGCCTCGCCAATCCTTGCCCGTGGTGGCCGGGTGCGGCCTCGACTTCCTGCACCCGGGCTGGGTCAGGATTCAATGCAGGTGCTCA
>JABHYO010000169.1 GCA_018656865.1 Gammaproteobacteria bacterium
CGATGGGGTAAGTCGCAGCCGCTGTGACCTTTCTGGCGCTTTAGCAGTGCAATGATTTCTTCGGCGACCCGTTCCTCTGCAGCATGGTGTTTGATCAGATAGTCCCCGAAGTCAGGTTCATCGAGCCGCCGGTTGGCTGACTCCAGGAACTGATTGATCCGGTCGGCATAGTGAAAGCTTCGGTTCAGGGATTCAGCTCGCCAGAAGGGTGGTGCACTGCTACCTGATTTGCCGGGGCCGACGATGACATCGTTGTGCGTAATTTTTCTGACCTGCCAGACCTGCGTGCCAAGGGAAAAAACCTGACCGACTCTGGCTTCCCAAACGAATTCCTCATCCAGTTCGCCGATTCGGGCGTTGTCGTTTTCATGTCTTAGCTGGAAATAACCCCTGTCGGGAATAACGCCACCGGATAGATACAGGGACAGAAGAGCGCCTTTGCGGGCTTCGATTTTATTGTTGGTTCTGTCGACCCGGACTCTCGGTTTCAATTCCTGGATGTGATGGTCGGCATAGCGACCTGCCAGCATATTAACGACGAGATCGTACTCTCGTCTGCCGAGATTATGAAAGGCGGTTGATCTTCGCAGATCAGCGTAGAGGTCATCCAGATCCCAGCTTTCTGTCCCGG
Organism: Gammaproteobacteria bacterium; assembly: GCA_018656865.1. Lineage (GTDB taxonomy): Bacteria > Pseudomonadota > Gammaproteobacteria > Pseudomonadales > Azotimanducaceae > UBA9659. The sequence continues at coordinate 632 of JABHYO010000169.1, forward strand.
TCATAGAAATGATGATCTGACCCAGAACATCTAAAGGATTGCTGACGGTCCGGATGGGTTCGAGCGCTCTCGCCTCGACAGCTTCCGCGAGCACTGCGGCTTCGAGAAAGTCACGGGGGTGGGTTGGATATATGGTGCAGCGGGAAGGTACGCCTACCTGATGTCCCGCCCGGCCAATGCGTTGAATACTGCTGGCAATGGACCCCGGAGACTGGATTAGAATAACCTCATCAAGGGCGCCGATATCGATTCCCATTTCAAGTGAGCTGGTGGCGACTATCGCTTCCAGTTGGCCTTCCTTCAGGCGTGTTTCGACATCGGTACGTATTTCCCGCGACAGCGATCCGTGGTGGGCGTAGGCCACCGTTCGACCGGCAGCCGCATTTAGTTTGAATGTCAGTTTTTCACAGAGCGCACGACTGTTAACGAAAACCAACGTCGAATTGTTCTCATGGATCTGCGGCAGGAGGTCCTCTGCCAGATAATCCCAGACCTTCTCATCCTCGCCTCGATTGGCGGCAACTTCAGGATAGTGAATTCTAATGTCATATTTTTTCTTCGCGCCAGAGGTGAGGATCGAGATCTCTCTTTTTTGGTAGACGTCACCCTTTAGTTGATAACCGGCGACGAACTGGGCCACGGTTTCAAGGGGGTTAATGGTGGCTGAAAGCGCTATGCGCTGGAATTCTCCAGACAGGGTTACCAGTCGTTCGACCGCGGACATCAGGTAGACACCGCGTTTGGAGTCGACCACGCCATGGATTTCATCGAGGATCACCGTATCGATGTCGTAGAGAATGCTGCGCCCGCCCTGAGATGAAAGCAGAAGATTGATGGATTCAGGCGTCGTAATGAGGATTTCCGGTGGATGACGTAACATTCGTCGACGATGATCTGGATCTGTATCGCCGCTGCGCGTGTCGACCTTGATGTCTGCAAAGCCTTCACCTGCGTCCTCGAATTGTGTTTTGAGTTCAGCCAGCGGAGTCAGAAGATTCTTACGGATGTCATTGTTGAGTGCCTTGAGTGGGCTGATGTAGAGCACTCGGGTCTTGCCTGTCTCCAGATCACCAGTGATGAAACGATTCAAGGTCCAGAGGAATGCGGTTAGTGTTTTACCACTGCCGGTTGGCGCAGTAATCAGCAGGTTTTCACGATCGGCGATTTTTGGCCAGGACTGCTGCTGAATATCCGTTGGTTCGCCGTATTTTTCGCCGAACCATTGCTGGATAATGGGATGGAAGGAAATCATGGAATTGAGTGTAGCAAAGAGTATGGAAGTGATGAGGTATCCTCTCGATCGTTGTTGTCACCACGCTGTCATCAGTCTCGTGTTTCTACTCACAGTTTCGCTGACCAGTCTGGCGTCACCGGTCGATGCAGAACGGCAGTGGATTCGCCTCGCGATGACCCAGGAGCCGCCCAACCTCAACTCCATGCGATCGACAGATCTGGTGAGCTACTTTCTTCTGGGACATATCAATGAAGGCCTGTTGCGATATGACCGAAGGGGCCGGTTGATTCCGGGGGTCGCAGAATCCTGGCAGGTCGAAGCAGATCGGATCACCTTTAAATTAAGGGCCGATGCCAGATGGAGTGATGGCACGGCAGTCACGGCGCATGATTTCGTGTTTACCTGGAGAAAAGTCAATGATCCGGTTGAGGCAGCTCCTTTTGCCGCCATCATGTATCCAATCCGCAATGCCGAGGCCGTCCAGCGAGGCGAACTGCCGCTCTCTGAACTGGGTGTCTATGCAATTGATGACAGAACCCTGGTGATGGAGCTTGAGAGACCCTGTGGTTACTGTCTCAGCCTGATGCCCCACGGAACTTTTTTCCCGGTCAAGGCTTCTTTTTACGAAGAACAGGGCGCGCGATACGGCTCCGAAGCTACGCATCTGCTGGCGAACGGGCCGTTTGTGTTGAGTGAATGGGTTCATGAGTCGAGGCTGACGTTGAAGAAGAATCCCAATTACTGGAACAGTGAAGCGATTCAACTGAATGAGATTGAAATCGCTTATATCACCTCGGACAACAGAACCCGACTTAACCTGTTTCGTGACGGTCAGATCGCCTTTGCCCGGTTGGGAAGTGAAACTGTAAAGGACGCGGTCGATCAGGGCATGAGACTCAGAACCTTTCTCTCAGGGGGCATTGCCTATGTCTGGTTCAACATGCGTGAAGGCAGGGCAACCACTAACCTTGCACTGCGGAGGGCAGTGCAGGCAGCTTTTGATGCCAATGAATATGTGAATCAGGTTGTCGCCATCCCCGGGTACAAACCAACGACAACATTGTTCCCATCCTGGTTGAAAGGTACAGACGGCAGGTTTGTGGATGAATATCCGCCACCGGATTTTGAGCAGGGAACTCGACAGGTAAACGCGCTAATGGCCCAGGCACAGCTTGAACTGGGTGAGATTCCACCCCTCACCATCCTGACGGTTTCATCGCCTACCGGCGCCAAGGTGGCGGAATATTTTCAGGGAATGCTAAAGCAGTCGCTTGGCATCGAAGCCTTGGTGGATCAACAGTCTTTTAAACAGTATTTGAACAAGTCCCGCCAGGGTGACTTCGACCTGGGCCTCAGCAGCTGGTATCCGGATTTTGATGACCTCGTCACTTATGCAGATCTGCTGGGCTCATACAATGCCAATAATCGCGGCAGGTTTGTTAACCGGGAATACGACGAGTGGCTTGAGGTTCTGCAACGATCGGTCGACCCGAAGGAAAGATTCGGTGCGGCGGCAGAGATGCAGCGAATAATCGTAGAGCAGGTGCCTGTATTGCCGACCGCAGAAACCGGCAGCGCCTACCTGGTTCACCCGAAGCTTAAGGGCATGATTCGGCGGGTCATCGGCCAGGACCCGGATTTTACTTATGCTCGAGTGGTGGGGTCAGAGTAGAGTGCCGATCAACTTCAAGCTCTGATACACTCCCTTTTTTAATGAAAAGGAAGCCCCATGGCCAAAGCACTGATGGTAGTCCAGTCCCGTTGCAACGATCCAAAGCAGTTGGGTGAATTTCACGAGTGGTATAACTTTCATCATCTGCCCGATGTTGTTGAAGCAGACCACTTCATTAAGGCTTCCCGCTATAGATTGGTGGGAACTCTGGGAGGCGCTGGCAGCGAGGAACCACTACCTTTCATTGCACTCTACGAAGTCGACACGGATGACGTGGAAGCATTGAACAAGGCGGTGATGGAGATCATGGTTGCGAAGGGAGAGAAAGGTCGAGTTCTCCAGCATGAAAGTTGCGACGTGGTCACAGCTGGGTTTTACACCTTTATCAGTGAAGTTGCCCACGTACCGGCACCTTCAGAGTAAGAACTGTGGGGTCAGAGTAGAGGGCCAGAGTAATTTACTCTGACCCTTTCTGCATCTGTTCGATAAAGCTGTTCGATTCGTTGATGGCTTTTTGCATGGCTTCGATCAGGTTGGAAACATCCTGGTTGACCGTGCTCAGCTCTCCCTTGAGGGAAGCGATCGCACGTGCATTGAGGTTGTGCTTGAGATAGAGCACATTGTCTTTGAGGCTTGCCAGTACAGGATCGATGGTGCGTTCAGCATTGCTCATCGAGTTCATCAGACGATTATATCGACGTCGGGTCTGGTTCAACTGGCGCTCGCTGTCGCGCCTTAGTGCTGCGCTGCTGTACTGATCGAGTTCAGCCGTCCATTCATCAAAAAGTGCCTCGGCTACCGATTCCACCTCTCCGATTCGATCTCGAATGTTATCGGCGGCGTCAACGCTGTCTTCGTACTCAGCATCGAGTTTGTTGTAGATCACCTCAAGGTCGCCACCATCGAAATTGACTACTGCCTGAAACTGCTCAAGCGCGTCCTTGAACTGTTCCTGACCTTCTTCCTGGGCCTCCTGGGCGTCTTCGATCCGATCAATCAGTATCTCGCGTTTGTGAACACCGAATTGCTCCATGGTGTCGTAGTAGACTGATTCACAAGCGGTGAGACAGAGAAGTCCTGCCAGGATGATAAGTCGTTTCATTCTCCCTGGTCCTTGATGGCATCGACGATTTTTGCAGTTCGTTTATCAGCAAGGTGGTTGTGAACCACGAAAAGGGCGTGAATGACGCCAGGTATCCAGAATGCCAGCGTCAGGAATATGCTGATGATTCCCTGGATTGGTTTACCGCATAGAAAAACTGCGACCGGCGGCAGCAGAATCGCGAGCAGGTAACGCATGGTAATCTCCTGATTCGATGAAAGTCATAGTCTACACAATTAGCAGCACTCGGTCAGATAAGCTCGAAGTATCGCTCATACTCCCAGTCGGTTGTGTGACTGCTGTCAGGATCGGCGCCACTTGTATGAAATGAAAGCCATTCCCACTTTCGACTGTTGATCCAGTATTCAACAACATCTTCACCAATAATCTCTTTGAGGTAATCGTCCATGTCCAACGCCTCGGCAGCCTTCAGAATGGTTCTGGGCAGCCTCTCATAGTCATCCGGTAAACCCCATCCAAGTATATTCAGTTCTTCAGGTGGTTCGAGTTCATGTTTCAGTCCAGCCAGACCACCGGCCAGGATAAAGGCCAGAGCCAGGTAGGGATTGGCATCACTGGCAGCAAGGCGGTGCTCAATGCGGGCAGCATTTTTTGTGTGTGAGATCACGCGAAGGGCTGCAGACTTATTTTCCTCTCCCCAGGTTTGCGTCACGGGAGGCGCTGAAAATTCCGAGAGGCGTCGGTAAGAATTGATGGTTGGGCAGAGTACAGAGGTCGAGCCCCGGATTGTCTCGAGAACACCTCCAATCCAGTTGAGTAATAGAGGCGTCCTGCCGTTGTCATCGACGAATGCGGGATTGCAGTCGGTATCCACCAGGGAGTGGTGAATGTGCAGCCCGCTCGAATATCCCGGGCTGGGGTGAGCCATGAAGGTCACAGACATATCGAGGTCCACAGCGACTTCGTACATCAGTTGTCTGACTCTGCAGAGCCTGTCCGCAGCGGTAACCGGGTCTGCCGGTGGGAAATTCAATTCTATCTGGCCCAGGCCTCCTTCATCATTCCAGGACTCCCATTCTAACCGTTGCCATTCAAGTCGTTTGATAACCTCGTCCATGAACGGTTTTGCCCGGTAGGCGTTGCGTGCATGATAAATGCTTTGCATGGTAGTCGCAGTTACCGGTTCCAGGTCTCGGTAGCCTCTTCGTCGCGCGCTGTCGAAACTGTTGTTGTATAGGAAAAACTCCAGTTCAAAGGTTGCTTTTACTTCGTAGCCCAATGTCGCTATCTCATTGGTCATTCGCCTGAGCAGGGTGCGTGGACACAACGAGATTTCTTCACCGCTGGTAGTGACGAACTCACAGATGCAGTGACCAAGGTTGGGATCGATGCCATCCCAGATTAGAGTATCCAGATCAGGCTTGAGATGGATGTCACCGAGATGTGCGGTTCTAAAGTCATGCCAGAAGGTGAGATGGGGTGAGCCAGAGACATCCATGGCAAGCGCCATATCGGAGATACTGTGTCCGTTTTGCAAGGTGCCGACGAATTTTGGTCGATTTACATACTTGCCAATGTCGATACTGTCGAGTGTCGTCGCGTGTGTCCTGATTCTTTCAACATGATGTCGATCCAGCCAGTCATTGATAGTAGGCTCATCCATGCAGTTCCCCCAGCATGATTTTTTGCCCGGCTTGAGACAAACCTGCAAGGTGTTCCATCGTCCCGCGATAGCGCAGTTTGCCGCCTATGACCAGGTGAAGCATCAGTGTATTACCCGCAAGGACATCTTCGAGGACTGCCGATCGACCAATAATTTCGGTCGCAGTTTCGCCTTCTCCGAATGACAGACTGCGGTCCTCATCGGTGCAGGTAATCGTGACTTTAGCTGGAACGTTCGGCTCATTACAGGTCATGGCCCAGAACCGTTTGGCGCTGTCCGCCCAGTTGGGCAGCGGCAGACTTAACAGCTTTCCGACACGATAGGCAGCGAACGGGTGGCGCCATTGGCCGCTCATGTGCGTGGAGGCTTTTGGGTTATCGAAATCCATACTCACGACGATATCGCTATTGGGGGCAACACCGTGTGTCAGTTCCAGTTTCCCTTTGCTGACTGTGATGGTGACGGCTTGTGCGTTCTTTGTGGACTTGAGGGAGAAGACTGTTTCCAGGCTGGACACGAGGTCCTGGCTCTGCGGACGTTGTAGAGACAGCCGGAACCTGTTGGCGAATACCCGAACCAGCGGTGGTGCGTCTTCCTCTGTAACAACTTCGACTGTCATGTTGTCTCTTGCGAGTAGGCAGGCTACATCTTAAGCTGCCGAAAGCGTTAAGGATAGAGAGAAAGATACTGCATACAGAGCAGCTTTATAACCTTGTTTTCTGCGCTATGTTGGTGTGCGCACCGATTGTCTTCCTTGTCTTATTCTGGATCTCTGCTCCTTACGGCAGACATGAACGTCAGGGCTGGGGACCGGAAGTCGCCAGTCGATATGGCTGGCTGCTGATGGAGGCACCTGCCAGTCTGATCATGCTGGTTCCGTTTTTTTTGCTGCCGATTAATCTGGGGACATATGTCCTGCTTTTTGTCTGGCAGATACACTATTTCCATCGGGCTTTTATCTATCCGTTCACCTTGAAAACCAGCAACAGGATGCCGTGGGCTGTGGTGCTGATGGCGATTACTTTTAACGCCGCCAACGGGTTCTTAAACGGCTGGCATTTTGTGCTGCACGCAGATTGGTACGACGGTAACTGGCTATATCGCCCTAACTTCATCGCCGGTGCAATGCTCTTTGCTATCGGCTTTTTCATTACCAAGCGCTCAGATGCCATTTTAGGGGGGCTGCGGGTCGACACTGGGGACGGCTACCAGATCCCCCAGGGATTTCTTTATCGCTGGGTCAGTTGCCCTAACTACCTGGGCGAATGTATCCAGTGGTTTGGCTGGGGATTGATGACGTTATCTCCCGCGGGGTGGCTTTTTTTCTTTTGGACACTTGCCAATCTTGTGCCGAGAGCTGTCAGTCACCAGAGATGGTATCGGGAAACATTCGAAGACTACCCGACAGAGAGAAAGGCGATTATTCCGTTTCTGTTCTAGTAACCTCTGGGTTTTGAGAAAGTTGCCAGCAGAGCCGGCAGAGAGATTAGCGTCAGCAGCATCAAACAGATCAAAGCGACCGTCAGTAGGACGCCAATGGAATAGATGCCCTGATGGGTCGAAAAGGAGAGGGCGCAGAAGGTCCCGATCGTTGTCAGGTTGCTCAGAAAAACCGCTTTTGGTGTGCTGGAGTGGACGAGTTCCGCGACATTGGGAACCTGATGGTAGCGCTTGACGATGTGAATACCATTGTCGACACCAAGACCGAAGATGAGAGGAATAACGACGATATTGGCCATGTTGAGTGGCAGACCCGCCAGCACGGAAACACTGAGTGTGACCAGAGCTGTCATGGCAAGAGGAATGAAGACCAGGGTCGCATCCAGCACGCTATGGAGGGTGAGCACGAGAATGATAAAGATGCTGACGACGGCAATGCTGAGTGCGATGGCGAAAGCCTCGGTAACGATATCGCCGATGCCGAGGTCGAGTACCGGGCGACCCGTAACTTCCGGTGCAACCTCGATAACGGCTTCGGTGAAGCTCCTCAGGGATTCAACGGACATGACGTTTTCTGACGGTGTGATAGAAACAATCGCCCGGTTGTCGGGGGCAATCAGTCGTTGCCGGAGTTCCGCTGGCAGGCTGTCGAGGGTCACGGTCTCTACGGCAAGAGTTGTCCGGAGCCATTCGATCTCGGTTTTTAGCGAAGGCACGATTAAGTCGGTGAACCGCTGCCTGGTTGAGACGTTGGCAGAAATAAGCGTAGCGAGTGTGCGTTGGAGTTGATCCAGCGCGGCGGTAACGGTTGGTTCAGACTGGGTTTCCCTGAGGTGCTCCCCGATAGCGTCATTCAGCAGTTGCATTCGCTGGACTAGTGCTTTGTCTGTCAACACTTCTGCGCTGGGTGTCGCGTAAAAAACCGAATCAAGCAGGAATCCGGCATCCTCAAGAATGTAAAGTTTTTCGCTCTGGTCGTCAGGAAGGTAGTCCGCAGGTGTCACCACCTCGGATACTTCTTTTAACTTCAAAAGTGCTTTTTTCGTCGTCAGGGCGTGATCAAGGTCACGTGAGATATAGGTCAGTGAATAGTCTGTGACAATATCCTCTTTGTGCAGCTCGGTTAGCGTGGTCATAGCTTCCGAATTGGGATCCTTAAGGCTGAGGGTGCTGTAGTCGAAGCGGGCCTGGGACGCGATAGCCGCCAGGATGATCGCAACAATGAAAGTCACCCAGCTCGTCTGTCTGGGCTTTGCCGCGACAAATACGCTCATGGTTCTTGCGAAGGGCAGTTCCGTTGCCGGTTGTGGCTTTTTGACGATTGCGAAGAAAGCGGGAATCAGTGTCAGACTGACTACCACCGCGATGATCATGCCGCCGCCGGAAATGATGCCCATCTCGGCGAGACCAATATAGTCAGTCGGAACAAAGCACAGAAAACCCAGGGCCGAGGTAATACCACAGAGCATGATCGCCGGACCCAATTGCGTACCTGTCTCGAGTAGTGCCGACGACTTGTCGCCATTAGTCACGGACTCCTGATACTTGAGACAGAGGTGGATCGCAAAGTCGACTCCGAGGCCGATAAACATCACCAGGAAAATGATTGAAATCGTGTTGTACTGGCCGACGGCGATCATGGCAAAAGCAGCAGTCAAGACAAGGCCACAAAGCATTGAAAGGTAGGTGGCGGCAATGATACGAGCGCTTCTGACGCCCCAGACGAGAACCACGATCAACATGACAAGCGCAAGGGTCCCAGCCAGTTGTGCGCTGTCAAAGGCCGAAACAATTTCGCCGTGTTCGAGTGGCACCTGGCCGCTCAGGCGAATTCTGATGCTGTCTGCGGCTGGATGTTGAAACGAAGCAATGATCGATTCGAGTTCGCCGATGAGCAATCCGTTGGGCAAATCCTTGCCGAATTCCTGTCTGCCTTTAACGAAAATCAGCTGGTAATAGATTTTTTCTCCATCAATATCGAATAGTTCATCCCGCCAGTTGATCGGAGCAGAGGCCTTGGAGAGAGCTCTATCCGATGCCAGTTTGAGCGAATCCGAAATCTGAGAAATACCGGTCGGCAGTTCTTCATCGACTGTCATCGCGTCGGCGAGCAGATCGAGTATCCCGGTCAGATCATCATATTGTGCGACAGCGGTGAGGAAGGGCTGCGCATCCGCAAGTTTGGACACTGTGTCGTTGAGGGTGTTTAGGTCGAGGTATAGCAGTGAGTGTTGATCGGCGAACTCGCTGGCGGAGGGAGCGTAAACCAGGCTGAAAACCTCGTCACGGGCCTTGATTGTTGCAGTCAGAGACCGCGTTACCTGAACCAATGTGTTCGGTTTGTTTCCGCTCAGGACGACGATTGTGTTCTGATCGTAGTGCGGAAAAGTCTCGATGAAATCGTTGTGGACTGCTTTCCAGGGAGTTTCCTGGCGAATCAGTTGCCCCGTATCGGAGTTCATGCTGAAGCGATCGACAGCGAAATAACCGGCAAATGCCGTAATGATGGCGAGCACCGTCAGGACGAGAACGGCGTGTGCAATGACCCACCCAGTCCAGCCCAGCAACAGGCGCTGCATTAAGCTAGTCAGGTTTTTCTTCCCTGTTTTTTGCGATGCTGATTCGAATATCAGTCTTCACGGATTCAAGTCCGCCGTCGGCAAAAATAGCAGCATAATTTGACCGTTTCAGAGCGAGATCGCTGACACCGTTCGCAACTATGTCATAGATTCGCCAGCCCTCATCGGTTGCCCGCAACTGATAGTCCAGGCTGACGGTTTCACTTTTTGTGACCAGGCGGGTGCGGATCCGCATCCGTTTCTCGGAGATTGGGTCCAGGCTCAAGGTGGAAAATTCCTGATTGTCGAACTTGTCAAATCGCGATGTATAGGTGGTTGCTATCAGTTCTTCCATCAGCGCCCGGTAGCTGGATTGCTGTTCCGGCGCGAGTTCGCGCCAGTTCTTCCCGAGAGAAATACGTGAGATTGTCTGGAGCTGAAAATGATCCCTGATCGCAGGTGCAACGATCTTAAAACGTTCATTGAATGGACCAGTTTTCATCGCCGCGATCAGAGCTCCATGAAAAGCTGTGATCACTTTGTCTGGTGTATCGGTGTCTGGTGTATCGGTGTCAGCCGATACAGTGCTTGTGGTTAGTGCCAGCGCCACTAAAGCGCTGGTAACCAGCCTGTGTGTCATTCACTCTTCTCGACGAATTCCACCACCTCCAGGTGAAATCCGGAGATGGCATTGTATCGGGTCGGTGGGCTAAGGAGACGCATCTTGCTGACACCAATATCTCGGAGGATTTGTGAGCCGGTTCCGATCACTCGAAAGGCGCCTGCTTCATTGGAATGTCGTTGTTCCGGCGGTACATCAGGGAAGTGAATGGCCTGGCTCAGTTCCTCTGACTCATGAAACTCCTGGCCAACGACGACAACCACACCTTTGCCTTCTTCACTGATTTTTTCCATGGAGTCCGAGAGCGACCAACTGTTGGAATAACCAGGGTGGGTTGTGTGCAGAATATCTCTTAGCGTATTCAGTACCTGTACCCGAACCAGACAGGGGTCGTCTTCCGATACTTCACCCTTGACCAGGGCATAGTGTATACAGCTGGAGATGTTGTCCCGATAGGTATGCAGCTCGAATTCGCCGTATGACGTCGACACGGGTTTCTGGTCCACGCGTTCAATGGTCGTATCGTAAAGATTTCGATATTGAATGAGGTCGGCAATAGTCCCGAGTTTAATACCATGCTTGTCCGCAAAAGCTTCGAGTTCAGGCCGCTGCGCCATGGTCCCGTCTTCATTCATCACCTCGACGATAACCGCAGCCGGTTCGTAACCTGCCATGCGTGCCAGGTCACAGCCAGCTTCGGTATGTCCAGCACGGGTTAGTACACCGCCGGGTTGCGCGATGATGGGAAAGATGTGTCCCGGCTGAACAATGTCGTCGGCGAGTGCGTTCTTTGCCACGGCTGTACGTACAGTTTTTGCACGGTCTGCCGCTGATATACCTGTGGTGACACCATCGGCGGCTTCAATGGAAACCGTAAAATTGGTTTCATAGGTAGAGCCGTTCTTGTCTGCCATCAGAGGTAAGTTCAGGCGCTTCGCACGTTCCTCGGTGATTGTCAGACAGACGAGACCGCAGGCATTGCGGGCAAAAAAGGTGATGTGCTCCGGCGTAATGACATCGGCCGCGATGATCAGATCGCCTTCGTTTTCACGATCCTCGTCGTCCATCATCAGGACCATCTTGCCGTGACGGAAGTCTTCCAGTATTTCTTCTACTGAGCTGATTGGCACAGAAGTACCCCTGCTGTCTCTCCAAAGATGGTGATTATACCGGAAAGCTTCGGCTCAAGGATGACATACCAATAGTCTGGATGCCCCGTATAATATGAGCCTCATGCCCATCACATATCCCTATGGCACTCGATAAACCCAGTCTTGCTGCTAAGCTGAAAGTCCTCTGCGCTGAGGTTATATCCGACGAAGCGAGGCTGTCGGTATATGAATCGGATGGATTGACGGCCAAGCGTCAGCTTCCCGGGATTGTCGTTCTGCCTGAAACGATCGATGAAGTACGATCCATAGCACGACTATGTCATGAACAGGAGGTGCCGCTGGTGGTAAGAGGTGCTGGCACTGGCCTCTCTGGTGGCGCCATGCCTCACTCGGAAGGTGTGCTGATGGTTATGGCAAAATTCAATCGAATTCTTGAAGTTGACCAGTCATCACTTACTGCAGTGGTCCAGCCAGGTGTGACAAACCTCAACATCTCAGAAGCGGTGTCAGACCTGGGCCTATACTACGCTCCAGATCCGTCATCGCAGATTGCCTGTACGATTGGAGGCAATGTGGCGGAAAATTCCGGCGGTGTGCACTGCCTGAAGTATGGTTTAACGGTACACAATATTCAGTCCCTTAAGATCGTACTTGCCGATGGTGAAATACTTCGTGTTGGTGGGCAAAGTTTCGATAGTCCAGGTCTCGATTTCCTTTCTTTGCTTCATGGCTCAGAGGGGATGCTTGGCGTTGTCGTCGAAGTGACGGTGAAACTGCTACCCAAACCACCAGCCGTAGCGGTTCTTATGGCGGCGTTTTCCTCCATCGAAGATGCGGCGAATGCGGTCTCCGCCGTGATTGCAGCGGGCATACTACCGGCCGGGCTGGAGATGATGGACAAACTGGCCATTGAGGCAGCTGAGGCGTTTGTTGGCGCAGGATATCCAACCGGAGCAAAGGCGCTTTTGCTCTGCGAACTTGATGGCTGCGATGAAGAACTCTCGACACTGGTGGATGAAGTCAGAGGAGTATTGAAGAAGCATGGTGCTTTCGAGATATCGGTCGCGACGGAGGAGTCAGAACGTCTTCGGCTTTGGCAGGGACGCAAGGCGGCCTTTCCTGCTGTTGGCAGGTTAGCACCAGACTACTACTGTATGGATGGGACGATTCCCCGGCGGGAACTGGCATCTATGTTGAACCGAATTTCTGAAATGTCAGCGGAATACAATCTTCAGGTAGCCAACGTGTTCCACGCTGGTGATGGCAATCTGCATCCACTGATTCTCTACGATGCCAATGATGACGATCAGGTACGACGGGCAGAAAAGTTTGGTAGTGACATCCTATTACTCTGTATTGAGAAGGGCGGCACCATCACCGGTGAACATGGTGTTGGTGTGGAGAAGATCAACGAAATGTGTGTCCAGTTCAGCGATAAGGAGTTGGCGCTATTTCATCGCATCAAGAAAGCGTTCGATGAAAAAGGAATATTGAATCCAGGCAAAGGTATTCCGACACTCAGTCGCTGCGCGGAGTTTGGTGCTATGCATGTCCACGTTGGCGATGAAAAATTTGGTGATCTGGAAAGATATTAGTGACTAATTTGGTGACCAGTGTTGACCAATTTGCAGAGCTCGTTCGTACGGCAATTGCATCGAATCAAGCGCTCACTATTTGCGGTGGCGGTACACGACCGTTCCCGGGGGATTCGAAAGCATCCATTGAACTCCATATGAGTGGTTATGCTGGTGTGGTCGACTATCGGCCAGAAGAATTAGTGGTACGCGCAAGGTCGGGTACGAGGCTGACTGATCTAAAAACACTGTTGGGTGCGGAAGGACAAATGTTGGTCAGCGACCCACCCGTGCATGGTAAGACTTCAACGATTGGTGGTCTGATTGCGACGGGCGTGTCGGGTTCGAGGCGGCCCTATGCAGGCGCTATCAGGGATGCAGTGTTGGGTGTATCCCTTCTGCTTCAGGATGCCACGCAGGCAGAGTTTGGTGGTCAGGTGATGAAAAACGTCGCTGGCTACGATGTGTCTCGCCTTGTCTGTGGTTCTTTCGGCATGTTGGGACCGATTTTAGATGTCAGCCTGAAGGTCGCGCCCAAACCGGAGATGGAAGCGTCGGTTTCTCTCGAATGTTCACCAATGCGGGCAAAAGAAATCATTGAGAAACTCACCCGGCGCGTATCCGGTATAAGCGCTAGTTGCTATTTGGAAGGGCAGTTGAGGTTAAGGTTTTCAGGCAGTGAAACGGCTGTAACAAAAGAAATTTCAGGTCAGGGCGGTGAATCCATCGGCAACGGATTTTGGGCGGAACTGGATAACCAGACACTGGCTTCGTTGGTGGCGACAAAAGATCTGTGGCGATTATCGACGGATCCGAGTGAGCCTTTCAGTGAAGAGAGGTTCCCCATCGCCGATTGGGGCTTTGGCCAGCGCTGGCTTTTGGACCCTGAAGTCAATCCCAGAGACAGTTACGGCGGCGTCGGTCACTGGACACGGGTTCGTCGTAGTGAAGCCGCATTTAGTGCAGAGACCTTTCATCCCTTGTCGCCCTTGCAAATGCGATTGATGAGACGGGTAAAATCTGCTTTTGACAGCGAAGGGCTGTTTAATCCCGGTTGTATGTATCCCGGACTCTGATTCGTTCTTGACCGGGAAGTAGGCACCGCGGTGAATACATCGCATTTCGGACGGAAACTGGTTATGCGCACTGAAATTCATCCAGATCTTAAATCACTGCCGAATGTCACGGAAGCGGAAGCCATTCTCAGGAAGTGTGTTCACTGCGGTTTCTGCACGGCGACCTGCCCA
>JABHYO010000214.1 GCA_018656865.1 Gammaproteobacteria bacterium
GGTTCGATTTCAATATGTTCCAGTAACTCCATAGGGTGTCGGTGCAAGTACAGGGGGGCGAATAATAGCGGATAAGTGTCCGAGCCTCATCCCCAACCGGTTTGCCCTGTTCGGATGATTGTGACTAAATAGCGTCGTTTTCCTGAAGGAGTATTTATTGTGGGACCACTTAGTGGGATGAAGATCATTGAGCTTGCCGGCATTGGCCCCGGCCCTTTCTGTGGCATGTTGTTGTCGGACATGGGTGCGGAAGTCATACGAGTGGACCGTCCCGGTAATGATCCCCGACGTATGAAGGACGTTCTGACACGTGGCAGGAAATCGATCGCGATTGACCTCAAGAGTGAGGGTGGCAAGGAAGCGCTTCTAAAACTCTGTGAGTCCGCAGATGCTCTGTTTGAAGGATTTAGGCCAGGGGTTACCGAACGGTTGGGTCTGGGGCCTGACGAGTGCCTGGCGAGAAACGAAAAACTGGTCTACGGCCGGATGACGGGTTGGGGGCAGGAGGGGCCGATGGCTCAAGCTGCTGGTCACGATATCAATTACATATCATTGATAGGTGCCCTGCACGCTATCGGCGAGCCTGGCGGCAAGCCAGTGCCGCCTCTGAACCTTGTAGGTGACTTTGGCGGTGGTGGTATGGTTTTGGCCTTTGGCCTTGTCTGTGCCATGTTGGAAGCCCAGAAGTCAGGTAAGGGGCAGGTTGTCGACACGGCGATGGTTGATGGTGCTGCCATATTGATGGGCATGTTTTTCACCATGCAGGCTGCGGGAGTGTTCAGCATGGAACGTGGCTCAAATACCCTTGACGGCGGTGCTCATTTTTACGGCACCTATGAAACCAAAGACGGTAAGTACGTATCAATCGGATCAATAGAGCCGCAGTTTTATGCTCTGTTGATGGAAAAGGCAGAACTTGATCCTGAGAAGTTCACTGCTCAGATGGAGCAGTCCAGGTGGGGTGAACTCAGGGGTGAGTTGACTGAAGTCTTCAAGACGAAGACCCGGGATGAATGGCGTGAAATTATGGAAGGTACCGATGTCTGTTTTGCGCCGATTATGGCGCTCGATGAAGTACAGAATCATCCCCACAACATTGCACGAAATTCTTTTGTCGAAATCGATGATATGGTTCAACCGGCACCTGCGCCCCGATTTTCAAGGACCAGTGCTGAACTGCCCCATGGATCGAGGCTGCCTGGTGAAGACACCAGAGTAGTTCTACTTGCGGCCGGGTATGTCGATGCCGAGGTGGATGACCTTCTATCTTCTGGCGCGGTCACCCAAGCCTGATAGATGAATAGCGTGGGAAATCAAACGATTTTGCAGACGTCTTGTGGCAAAGTTCAAGGTGGTTATCCCACGTGTGCAGGCCCGGAACTTTTTGAGCGGTTAGTCGGAATTTTGTGTCCTTACGGTTTCAATATGCGTTAGAATTGCGCCTCGCTTTGGCTCGACTGACTGACGAGCAAGCTTGGGGGGAGGTAACGGGAACTTGAGAAATACAGGAATATACAATGAGCGTTGAGTTACTGGATACCACGCGATTTTACGGGTTTCGAGTCAGGCGACAGATTGCAGGACAAACCTTCCAGGAATATTTCTCCCTTAAAAAAAACGGAAAGAGGCTTAGGGGTTCAGATCGAACCAAAGTGAAAACGAAAGCCGAGGCCAGGGATGCAGTACTGGCGAGACAGCAGGCAAAAGCGAAAACAGAAGCAGCGCAAGCCGCGCTATTTGACACCAAAGGCAAAGTGCGCGGCATCCTGTTTAGGATGAAGACCGAAAAAAGCGGTACCCGAACACCGGTTTTCCAGATCGGTATCATGTCCACAAAACTCAACAAGATCGTTAACACAACGGTATCAATCAATCTGCATGGACTGAAAGGCGCCTGGGAAAAAGCAGTTACCTTCTACGCAGAGCATAAAAAGATTTCCAAACGCTCACCCATCTTCAAGAAACTTCTAAGAGCTCAACCTACGAGGGCTCAGCTGGAAGCGCTGAAAAAGAAGCGCAAGCGAAAGAGATGACAAAGGGGCGTATAGCCCCTTTTTTATGAGCGGTTGTTTGACCCCGGTCAGATAAACAATGTATCAGGAGTTTCTGCGGCTGGTAGGGGTTTCGGGTGAGTGGTATGTTTTAAGTGATCCTCCGAAGGGTTATTGAAATGACTGACTACAAGACTGAGTTTTCAAGATCACTTGATACACCTGAGGAATTCTGGACCAGGCAGGCTGCGAATATCGCCTGGTACCGTCCTCCCATGTCGATTCTGTCGAAAGATGCCAATGGCAGTGAAGAGTGGTTTGCAGATGGTGAACTGAACTCCTCATATCTCGCGCTGGACTATCATATTGAACAGGGCAGGGGCGATCAGACGGCATTGATCTATGATTCCCCTGCGACAGACACCAAGGCATCTTTTACCTATATTGAGCTAAGGGATGAAGTGGCGCGCCTTGCCGGGGTGTTGCGCGATCTGGATGTCGACATCGGAGACCGGGTCATAGTCTACATGCCGATGATTCCACAGGCAGTCTTCGCGATGCTTGCCTGTGCGCGAATTGGCGCCATTCACTCGGTTGTATTTGGTGGTTTTGCTGCCAAGGAACTTGCCACTCGAATCGACGATGCAGAGCCGAAGGTCATCCTGGCAGCATCCTGTGGTCTGGAGTTCGGAAAGGTTATCGGGTACAAGCCCTTGATTGATGAGGCGCTGGTGATTGCGGATTATAATGTCGATCACTGTGTCGTCTTTCAGCGCCCTCAGTGTACGGCTTCTATGTCGAATGAACGGGATAAGGATTGGCAGTCTCTGCTTGAAGCAGCAACTCCCGTTGACCCTGTGCCCCTGCCCGCGGCGCATCCGCTTTACATTTTGTATACATCCGGAACGACCGGAAAACCGAAAGGCGTGGTTCGCGACAACGGCGGTCATGCGGTTGCGCTGACCTACAGTATGCAGAGTATCTACAACATTGGAGCCGGTGAGATATTCTGGGCTGCATCTGATGTTGGCTGGGTGGTTGGCCATTCCTATATTGTATACGGTCCGCTCTTTGCCGGTTGTACCACCGTTCTCTTTGAGGGTAAGCCCGTCAGAACGCCGGATGCGGGTACCTTCTGGCGAGTTATGGCCGAGCACAAGGTTAATGTCTTCTTCACGGCGCCGACGGCTTTTAGAGCTATCCGTAAAGAAGACCCGGAGGCTGAACTGCTGGGGCAGTATGATCTGAGTTCACTTCGGTCTTTGTTTGTCGCAGGCGAAAGAACCGATCCCAGTACCTATGATTGGCTGGTGGATATTCTTGGTGTCCCTGTCATCGACCATTGGTGGCAGACTGAAACAGGCTGGCCTATCGCCGGAGATCCCCTTGGTATTGAGTCGTTTCCTCCAAAGGCGGGTTCGGTATGCAAGCCCATACCTGGATACGATGTACAGATTCTCTCTGAGAGCGGCGAGCGACTGGGTGCCAATGAAGAGGGAGATGTCGTTATCAAGTTGCCGCTGCCTCCGGGTTGCCTGCCGACCGTCTGGGGAGATCACCAGCGCTACCTGGATTCCTACATGACTCAGTATCCTGGCTACTACAACTCAGGGGACGAAGGTTACTTCGATGATGACGGGTATCTTTTCGTCATGGGTCGAACCGACGACGTCATTAATGTAGCCGGTCATCGCCTGTCGACGGGTCAAATGGAGGAAGTTGTAGCCTCGCACCCGGCAGTGGCCGAATGTGCCGTGGTTGCCATAGAAGACAGGGAGAAGGGACATATTCCCGTCGGACTGGTCATCGTCAAGGATGGCGTCAATGTGGAAGTCGATGCCCTGAGAGCTGATCTGGTTGCGATGATAAGAAAAGATGTAGGTGCCTTCGCCAATTTTAAGCAGATCGTCATGGTCCCTAGATTACCGAAAACACGCTCCGGCAAGATCTTACGCCAGGTGATCCGCAAGATCGTTGACAAGAAGCACTATGAGATCCCAGCCACCATTGATGATCCGGCAATTCTCGATGAAATTGCCGCTACTTTCAGGGATAACGGCATCGGTTTTATCGGCGAGAAATAGCTTATTTATAGAGCGAAACGCCAGCATCTCGTCGCCACGCGGTATGTTTCGAAACCTAAATAACGGTATACTGAAGACGATATTAAGAGAGCTGACCTAGAATGATTATAGTGCACGGTACTTTCCCCGTCAGAGCTGAAGTTCGAGACGATGCGCTCGAGCTTATGCGTCAGATGGCTGTCGCCAGTCGGGAGGAGGATGGCTGTATCAGCTATGAGTTTTACGTTGGTTTAACGGACCCCAATACCCTGCTCCTGTTTCAGGAATGGGAGTCAGTAGATGCTCTACAGGGGCACTTCGAAACAGATCACATGGAAGATTTCCTGCGCGTATTGCCTGATGTGCTTGATGGCGAGGTTGCAACCCGGCGTTATGAAGTTAAGGTCAGCAACGACATCATGGAAGCGCCGGAATTTGAACATGAGCCGGTCACCCGCTTCGAAGAGCGGGAAAAGATTATACATTAGCGGTTAGTTCGCCAGCCTTACAGTATCTCCAGCACACCTTCCGGCGGTCTGCCGATTCTCGCCTGATCACCCTTCACGACGATGGGTCGCTGCATCAGGATCGGATTTGTCACGATTGCCGCAATCAGGTCATCATTGGATTTTGAATCACTACCAAGATTTTGTTCTATGTAGACTTCTTCGCCGGTTCTAACAATATCTCTTACCGACACCCCGAGCTTCTCTACGACGACTTTCAGTTCGTCGGCATTGAGGGGGTTTTGAAGGTATTCAACAACTTCAGCCTCAATCCCGTTTTCCTCGAGCAGCGCCAGGGTCTGTCGGGATTTTGAACATCGGGGGTTGTGATAAATCGTGACTGAAGTCATAGTCCTCTCTCTTTTTAAAACCTGACGAGATGTTACCAAGTAATGTGTGCTTCGTATGCTGATTGATCGACTCAAGGCATTCTGGATTTTCCTGAAACTCCTGGGGCGGCACTATCAGGAGGACGGGTGTCAGACGACGGCTGCTGCGCTGACCTATCAGACACTTTTTGCAGTGGTTCCTCTGTTGACCATAAGCTTTACCGTGCTTTCTTATTTCGATGCCTTTGAGGGCATGGGAGGTTCGCTGCAGAACTTCCTGTTTGAAAACGTGGTGCCTGACAACGTGGCAATGGTTGAAGGATATTTCATGGAGTTTTCGTCGCAGGCACGGCAGCTCAGTGTCCCCAGCCTTGTTGTCATTGCAGTGACCGCGTTCCTGATGTTATTTACGATTGAGCGATCCTTTAATGATATCTGGCGGATTCGTGAACCCCGCCGGGGCTTTCAGCGCATCCTTGTTTACTGGGCGATTCTGACACTTGGACCAGTCCTAGGCGTCGTGAGCATTGCCACTACAACCTATGTTCTGTCGCTACCGCTGCTTACGGACGTAGCGAACACGATAGGGTTTCTGCAACTGTTACCCATCGTT
Source organism: Gammaproteobacteria bacterium (assembly GCA_018656865.1). Classification (GTDB taxonomy): domain Bacteria; phylum Pseudomonadota; class Gammaproteobacteria; order Pseudomonadales; family Azotimanducaceae; genus UBA9659. Next base: position 5,503 of record JABHYO010000214.1, read on the forward strand.
TTGAATATCGCCTTCTTTACGTTGATGTACGTGACGGTACCCAACTGTTATGTACCGCTGCGGCATGCGTTAATCGGTGGCATCAGCGTTGCCTTGCTGTTCCAGGTCGCGATGCAGTTGTTCGGATCGGTGATGGCACAATCGGATCTTCAGGTGATCTACGGCACCTACGCAGCCGTACCGCTGTTTCTTATCTGGCTCTATCTTTCATGGACAATAGTCCTCTTTGGTGCAGAACTGACCAAGGGAATCGGGTTGTTTAATTCGGAGAAGAGTGAGCAGATTGAGCCGCCGTTTTTGCAGATGTTGCTGATTCTTGAGGAGTTTTTCCGCTGCCACCGGAAAGGTGAGGTGGTGATGGAAAAAAGTATGGCCAGACTCGGTCATAGAATAGATATGCAGCGCTGGAACGAACATAAAAGCAGCCTCCTAAATCTTGGCCTGATTCGAGTGGTGGAAAAGGGTGGGTTGGTGCTCTCCCGGGACCTCAATGAAGTCAGCCTCTGGGAGCTGTACCAGGCTCTGCCCTGGGCCTTACCGGGAGGTTTTGAACAGGCCGATGAAGGCTGGCAAACGGTGTTGAATCGAACGCTTGCAGATCTTTATAGTTCGGGTGAAGAAAGCCTGAAATTCGATGTCGAGAGATTATTTAGGGGAGAACAGGCTTGAAACGAATCGTCCTGTTGATCCTGCTGCTATCAGCGGGTTGCAGTCAGCCTGACTTCAGGGATACCCGGGGCAATGGCTATCGCTATGAGGATTACCTGGGTAAGAACCTGGTTATCAACTACTGGGCAATCTGGTGTGGTCCCTGCATTAAGGAGATCCCTGAGCTGGTGGCGCTCGATGAAAACCATGAAGACATCGTCGTTTTTGGGGTGAACTACGACCAGCCGGGTCCTGAGATGATGGCGGAACAGATAGCGGATCTGAGTATCAACTTCCCGGTATTTGATCACGACCCTTATCAGCACTTTGATGTAGACAAGCCCGAAGTGCTGCCAACGACCCTGATCATCGGCAAGGATGGCAAATTACAGGACGTGTTGGTTGGGCCTCAGACGGAACAATCCCTGCTGGATGCCATCATCGACTGAGGGTCAACGAAGCGAGAGCAATCGAAGGATCACAATCGAACCTACCCTCCATATACGATGAGAACGACGAACAGAGATTGGGTTTTATTTTTGCTTCGGAAAAGTGGTAGGCTTCTGGCTAAGCCGGTTAATACTGGTTTTTTCTATCAATAGGCGATGGGTTCTGCAAGTAAAGCAGTCTGCTGATTACGTCGCTAGAAGTATCTAGTGAATTAGGTTAATCCCAATACTATTGGTAATAAGAATTCGAGAGATGAGGTAAGTAAAAGGAACAAAAGCAGGTAACCAATAGTGTTAGTAGATTACTAGTTCTTAACCCGACAAGAATTAATGATAAGGAAAACTTATCAATTAGAGGGGAATGATCATGATCTATGACTATGTTGCAATTAAGGTTGCAAGTAGGGCCGTAAGCAAGCCTTTGAATTATGTTCTATCTATGCTCTCCGCAGTCGGAATTCTACTGACTGCAAACGCAGCTATGTCTGCGGAATTGGAAGAAGTGGTTGTAACCGCAACCCGTCGATCAGCAGATGTCCAGGACGTCGCCATACCCATGACGGCTGTTACCGGCGATGCACTCGAGCGCACCTTTGCGCAGGATCTGCGTGACCTGACCGGTGCTGCCCCCAATGTGTCGCTTGAACCCGTAGGAATTTTCCAGAATTCAGCTTCCTTCTTTATCCGCGGACAGGGATCCCAGGATATTGAATCCACAGCTGACTCCAAGGTGGCCATATTAATTGATGGTGTCCTGCAGGCACGCGTCTCAAGTGCTTTGAGTGACATGATTGATGTGGAAGCGGTCGAAATTCTACGCGGGCCACAGGGCACACTGTTTGGGCGAAACACCGTGGCTGGCGCAGTCCACATTCGAAACAATGCTCCCAAGATGGATACAAAGGATGCGAGCTTTTCCGCTCAGGTAGGTGATTTCGGTCGGTTTGATGTCAAGGGCATGGTGAATTTCCCTATCATTGAAGGCGAGCTGGCTGCTCGTATTGCAGCCAAGTCGACGCAACATGATGGCTATTGGGAAAATGACTTCAACGGTAAAGACCGTAGTGCGAGCGATCGGCTTACTGTGCTGCCTTCCCTGAAGTGGGAGCCAAATGACCAATTGTCGATTCTGGTCCGAGGCGAATACAACAAAACCCGTGATGATACTTATCTAACATCAAGCCACCACTATTGTAGAGATGATCCGGGGAATTTCTTCACCAACTTTTTTCTACCGCCGGATCAGCAGCTACCCACAGACAATGATCTGGTGATCCTGACCCAGACGCTGTATAGCTGGATCGTTGAAAATGGTGCTGCTTTCACACCTGAGGCTTTTGCCGATTCCACGGCCAAGGCAAGGGCAATTTGTGGAGTCCCTATCGACAGTGTCTCGACATCAAATGAATACAAAGCCACCAATACTGAAGATCGTGGTCAGGGCGCGGACCTTGATATCTGGGGTATAACGACAGAGATCAACTACAACATGCCCGACATCGGCACCTGGACGTTTGTTGGAAACTATCGTGAAGTTGATGAAGACATCATTTTCACCATTGACGTGGCACCCCATGATCTTTTTGCCGGTTTACGTTCTCAGGAACATGAGCAGACTTCACTGGAGCTGCGCTTTGCATCGGAGTTTTCAGATACTTTCGACTTTGTAACAGGTGTTTACTACTTTGAGCAGGAATACACCATGCTGCAGCAATCCTACGGCTTGCTGTTTGAACCGAATGTTATTCTGACCGCACCGAGTGCGACACCTGCTATAACCTTCACCTCGCCAGTGACCAACGGTCAGGGAGGATGGAGTAATCAGAAAAATGATGCCTGGGCGGTCTTTCTGCAGGGCAACTGGCACGTTACGGATAAATTGACACTGACCGCTGGTGGCCGCTACACAGATGAGACCAAAGATTTTACTCACTGTGGTGTCGGTGCCGGTGATCCAACAGCATCCTTTGGAGGCAAGACCCAGGGTTGTAACAATGTACCAGCCTATCTGCCTGACTTTACGACTGTTCTTACAGATGTGTCACTTACGCCACGATGGGGGCTGGTACCAGCGATAGGCTTTGATGCCAGTGGTGGGGTCGAAGGGGGTTGTATTCCAGTACTTGATCCCACTGGTGGTCCGATAACCTGTAACAATCGTCTGCAGGGCAGTGCAAACTGGACAGAGTTTACGCCCATGGCGGGTCTCAGTTATGACATCGCCGATAACATGATGGTATTTGTGACCTATTCGGAGGGTTTCAAATCTGGAGGGTTTAATGGGCGTGCAACATCCCCTTCAACGATCGGGCCGTTTAACCCTGAGAAAGGCGAAAACTGGGAAATCGGATTCAAGTCTGAATGGTTTGATAATCGTCTGAGGTTCAATATCAATGCCTTCCGGCTTTCTGTAGCGGATTTTCAGCAGGGCTTTATTCGACCCACAGAGGGTGCAGGCGGTCAGGAAACCGTCACAGCAAACCTGGGTGAGATCGAAAACCAGGGTGTTGAAATCGAGATAACCGCAGTACCCATGGAGGGGCTGACCTTGTGGGGTAATCTCGGCTATCTCGATACAGAGCAGAAAGGATTCTGTACCGATGGTGATGGCTTCAGTGGCACCGATCCGACGGCGCCACCAGCGACGCCGGGACCTTTTTCTGGTGCTTTGGCCCAGTGTGCACCGGCGGAAATTGTGACTGATGCTATTGGCACATTCCTCGGCTGGTTAGTTCCAACCGACAACTCAAACTTGCTGCCCGGACCCAGGGCACCGGAATGGACCTTAAGTCTTGGTGCTGCTTATGAATGGCAACTCGGCGGTCGGGGGTCTTTGATGCTTGCTGTGGACTGGTTACACCGGAGCGATATGCAAATTTCTGCTTCCAGGGCAACTGAGTTGAAGGGAGTGCAACAGTACAACGGCGACTTCCTGGACCATTTCAGAGATGATACGGATATCGTCAATGCCAGCCTTATCTGGCGAAGCCCGCAGCAGCATTACCAGGTTTCTGTATTCGGTAAGAACCTGACGGATGAGCTATATAATCAGGCTACGACCAATGTTGGTGGACTTCTTGAGTTTCGTGTTCCCAATATCAGGAAACACTATGGTGTCGAGTTTAGTTATCAGATGTAGTTAACCTGATGCTCATAAGAAACGGGAACCAGGAGTTCCCGTTTTTTTTGTCTCGAATAAAACACGGTCTTTGCTGTCACACCAATGTTCTGACGACGGCTGCTTCCGCGTCCGTGCGTTCCTGCGCGAATTCAGCCCCAGGGGTCAGGCACGTCAATCGTCAAATTCTGGTTTGCGTTTCTCGACGAATGCCTTAAACGCTTCTGCTGCGTGTTTTCCGGAAGCAATTTTCTGGTGGCGCTCTGTTTCCAGGTCAACATAGTCAGACATAGGCATCGATTCTGCTGCGTTGTAATGCGCTTTCATCACGCTCAATGCGGTGGGGGAACGATTCAGGAATTGCTGTACCAGTTCCTCCACTTCGTCCGAGAATCTATTGTCACTGAATACTCGGGCGACAAGACCTATCCGGTGTGCTTCCCGTGCATCAAATTTCTGTGTGAAGAATGAAAGTTCCCTTGCCTTTGCAGCACCCACTAGCCGCGGCAGACTCCATGGCAGACCCATATCACCCGCCAATGCAACATTGAGGAAAGCCGTGTTGAACATCGCGGTTTCGCAGGCAACGCGAATATCACAGCCGCAGGCCCAGCCAAAACCCGCACCGGCACAGGCTCCATTGACAGCGGCGAGGGTCAGCTGTGGCATTTCATGCAGCAGCACCGGCACCTGGAAGTGGACCTGTTCGCAGCTTTCCTGCGGATCGTTTGAGGGCTTACCAATCTGATTCAGGTCAGCACCTGGACAAAATGAGCTGCCCGCTCCGGTTAACAGCAGCACCCGCACGTTTGAATCGTTTGCCACCGCTGTCAGTGCCTCATGTGCCTCACGCACCATGCGATTGGTCATGCCGTTTCTGTTTTCCGGTCTGTTGAGCAGCAGGGTGGCCCTTGGTCCCTCGACCGAGAGCTGAATGGTTTTGAAATTCATGGTTCACATCCAGGATGAATGTAGACCGAATGTATCATAAGTCCACTACGGCTAGCTCTGAGACTTAGATACATGGAGCGACCTAAACATCCTTGAACACTTTCGCCCAGTCCTCGATGGCGTGTTCATGGCCGTGCACCAGTTGAACAGTGATCTGGCTGTAACCCGCCTCTTTCATCGCAGTCAGTTGCTCCACGAGTTCGCTATGAGTGCCACTCAATGTCGTAGCGCGCACCAGTTCGGGGGTGATGTGCGTTTCTTCGGGACGTACAAACATCAGGTGCCCACGGTGGTTGCTGAGGTACTTGGCATCTGCTGGTTCATAGTTGGCATGCACCTCAAGATAAGCTTCCTGCACTTCTTTTAGCGGTCCATCCGGCACCAGGCCACCCATAGGGCCAACTTCGTCAGTCAGGTTGTGGAAGATTACTGCGGTGTTTGGTCCACCCTGTGCCATCAGTTTGGCATTGTCTGTGTCGGAGTCCCCGGTTAGCACTGCACCCATACAGAACAACACCGAACGAAGCTCGCGCGCGTCATGTCCCTGATCATTCCAGGCCTGCTGCATTTGGTTCAGACTATCGATAGCTGCCGGACCAGAGCCAAAATTGAGCCAGCCTGCGCGCAATTCTGCCGTCATCTGTTGTCCACGGGGTCCGAAAGCAGAAACCCAGAGGGGTATTTCATCTTCCGTGTTGATCAATCCGAGATCTGGATTGAGGAATCCGATCTTGCGTTTTTTACCTTCGAAATCCCACTCAACAATTTCACCTCGCATCATCGATTGCACCCGTTCGATGTAGGTTCGGGTTCTCGCGAGCGGGATCGCACCAAGGCCCATTGTCCGTCGCGCTGTAAATCCGGTGCCAACCCCAAAATCGATTCGGCCCGGTGCAATCCTGTTCAGCGTCGCGAAAGCATTGGCAGCCACAGGTTCTATCCGGTTAGAGGGTACGAGAACGCCTGTGCCCAGACGAATACGCGATGTTTTTTCTGCTGCCAGGGCCATACAGATAAATACATCCGGGTTGAGTAGTTGCGTGTCATAGAACCAGGCTGAACTGAAACCCAACTCCTCAGCTCGCTGGACCCACTTCCACGAATCAACCTCTGAAGCGAGAGCAATGCTGTATTCCATCCGGTATTCTCCTATTCAGCGATAGTCGTACCATCACACGATGGTGGTCCGTGAGCAACAGAGAAACACCTATCTTCAATACGGAGCCAAACAATATGCTGAAGCCACTACACTTCGTGCTTTTATGTCTGTTCATTGCACCCTCCCTGGAAGCTGCACCCCGGGTTAAAGCAAGTGTGGAGGATCTGGCCTGGATGAGTGGTTCCTGGGTTGGGCCTGCCTTCGGCCAAACACTGGAAGAGAATTGGATTCGACACAAAAGTGGCACAATTGCTTGTTTAGTCAGACTGGCAAATGATGAATCAATCAGCATGGTGGAGTTGATCCTGGTCGAAGAAGAAGAGCAGTCACTGACCTTGCGAGTTCAACAGTGGGGCCCGGGCTACAAAGCACGAATGCCAGAACCACTTGTGATGGAACTGGTTGAACTGGACGAACGCAGGGCAAGCTTCAAGGCGATCACTGAAGGTGCTCTAAAACAACTTACCTACAGTCGTCCTACACCGGACAGCTTCAATGTTGATGTGGTCGATGGGCAGGGTGCAAGTTTTACGATCAACTTAAAGGCACAAAAATAGAAGCCATTGAGAGCTCCTTATTGAATGGTTGCACTCAGGATCTCGTCAGCAGGAATATGTTGATCTGAATCAAGAAACGTAGTGAATTCACCGTGCCTCCATGGTTAGGCTATAGCGAATATTGGTATATGTTCCAATAATGTGAGTTAGTTAACCTAACGTATCTATACCTTTAGAAAACCTTCTAAAGGAATGCTAAGGAGCACGCGCCATGCCAAAGAAAGTGGACGCCAGTCAACGACTCGAGCAACTGCTGGAGCGGGACTACCAGCGGCGAGAATCAGAGGACACCTACCGGAATCTCTGGTCCTGGGATTCCACCGTCAAGGTCACCCATTCGCGTGCCAACTGTGGTTCCAGCTGTTCGCTGGTGGCTTACATTAAAGACGGCAAGGTCTGGCGCGAAGAACAGAATACGCTCTACGAACAGACGACCCCGGAAGTTCCTGATGCCAACCCCCGTGGGTGCACCGGTGGCTGCATCTACAGCTCGCAGATGTACGATGAAACCCGTATCAAGCATCCGGTGAAGCGGGTCGGCCCCCGAGGCAGTGGGCAGTGGGAACGTATCAGCTGGGATCAGGCGCTCGAGGAGATCGCCGACAAGCTGCTCGATGTCGCGGTCGAGCACGGGTCTGAATGTGTCGTGTATGAAACCGGGTCGAACACCGACCTCGGGCTGCTCACCAACCTTGAGGGGCTGTTGTTCGGCGAAGGTATAGGCGGCGTCACACTCGATATCATGACTGGCACCGGCGACCTGCCCATCGGTCTGTTGCAGACCTGGGGTGCCTATATGAGTGAGGGGACTGCCGACGACTGGTTTCACGCCGACTACATCATCAACTGGCTCGGCAACCCAGCCTACACCCACCAGACTGACATTCACTACCAGTATGAGGCCCGTTACAGAGGGGCGAAGCTCGTCTCGATTGCGCCGGATTTCAGTCCGAGTACGGTGCACGCGGACCTCTGGCTGAACGTACGGATCGGTTCCGACGCCGCGCTGGCACTCGGCATGGTAAACGTGATTCTTCAGGAGAAGCTGTACAAGGTTGATTACATCAAGGAGCAGACTGATCTGCCCTTCCTGATACGAACTGACACAGGGCGTTATCTCAGGGGGAGTGATCTTGAGGAAGGTGGCGCAGACGATATTTTTTATTTCTGGAATACCAAAACCGGGTGCGAGGCCAAGGCTCCCGGCACCTGGGGTTCGGATGAATGGATAATCGCGCTCGATGAGGGTATCGATCCGGCACTGGAGGGCGAGTTCACAGTTAACGACAAGGACGGTCAGCCAATGCAGGTTCGTCCCGTGTTTGAACTGGTCAGGGAGCGTGCGGCCGAGTATCCGCTGGATCGGGTCGCTGAGATCACCACGATCCCGGGGGAGAATGTCGCTCGTGTTGCGCGAGAGTTTGCGCAGGCGAAAGCCGCCATGATCTGGACCTCCTGGGGGGCTGCCAAGCTTTATCACTCTGATCTCTATGTCCGCGGTATGGCTTATCTGACGGCGCTGACAGGCCATTCAGGTGGCAAGCCCGGTACAGGTATCAGAGCAGGCACCTTCTGGCCGCAAAATTTCCCGCTCGCCAAGCAGGCTGGGCCTGGTGAAAGCAGGCAACGACTTAATACCGAGCCTGTTCCCGAATCTCCGGTGGACAGAATCCCACAGATGGCAATCCAGAAGGCGATGTCGCGGATGACTGCCACGACATCGACCGTACCCCTGATCCCGTTTCTGTACGTTCACGATCCTAAATTCAGAGAAGTCGCCTCAAAGCAGGAGTACAACGACCCATCGTTGACCCGTTCTGTTGATGACTACATGCAGGACTGCATGGACAAGGGCTGGCAACCTGTCTGGCCGAAGCCACCAAAACGGCCGCGGTTCTACTGGTTTTCGGGCAACAATCCCCTGCGGCGCTGGCCCAACCCTGGGATCATTCGCGACAGTTTGTGGAAGTCCCTGGATACCATTGTTGCATTCGACATTCGCTGGAACACCTCGACGATGTGGTCTGACTACGTGCTCCCTGCTGCAGGCTGGTACGAGAAGCCTGCTACCAAGTATTACTATTCATATACTCACCACATTCACGTGGGTGAACAGGCGGTTCCTCCGCTCCATGAGTCCAAGAATGAGTATGACCTTGTGATGCTGCTTGCCAAGAAGATCCAGGAGAGGGCGATCGCAAGAGATATCGATGAGTACAGCGATCCGTTTAATCGGGCGCACATTCCGAAGACACTTTATGACGACATAACTGCTGATGGTGTATACGCCGAAGGTCTAGACGGCATGCGGCGTGCCCTGGACTTTATACTCAAAAACTCGGACACCACGCGAAACAACACCGAACTCGGTGAGAACTACTGGGAGTCGGCGGCGGAGTTGGGCGGCGTGAAACCCGTGTCCATTAAGCCGAGTGCGCTGATCGGAGGGTGTCACAGCGACTACACGCCGGATGAGACCATTTCTCCGATGGGGTGGTTTACCCAAATGAAGAATTCCTGGCCGACGCTGACTGGTCGTCAGCAATTCTTGCTCGATCATGACTGGTTCTTCGAAGCGGGGGAATCGCTACTGGTGCACAAAGAGCCGCCCAGTGCCGGAGGCAAATATCCGATTCGCCTGACCGGTGGGCACAATCGCAACAGCATTCAGTCCAACCAGATGGCTTTCGCCCCGGCGCTGCAACTGCAGCGGGGGGAGCCTGCTGCCTATGTTGCAGTGGCCGACGCCGAGGAAAGAGGCATTGAGGACGGTGATCGAATCAGGGTCTTCAATGACCTGGCTTCCTTCGAGGTCATAGCCAAAGTAGCGGCATCCGTTCGCCCGGGCATGATCACAATCTACAACGCCTGGGAAGGATATCAGTTCAAGGAATGGCGCACGCAGAATGATTTGCAGGTGAATCCGCCAAAACCAACCAACATGGTTGGCGAATATGGGCACCTGTTCTACCGTCCTGCCGGCTACACGATGAATCATATCCCCAAGGAAGTTTCCTGTGACTTCGAAAAAGCGGAGGCAGAGCGATGAGTAATCTGATTTCGTCCCGGTATCAACCATCATCCGATTCACCGCCTGGGCCTGGCGATCCTGCCTGGCAGGAAGCAGTCGAGACGACCTTCAGCCTTGAGCCAACCCCGGTCGATGGTCAGCCTTCCGCATACGTGCAGGCATCCTGGTCAGGTAAGGAACGAGGCGATGTCGAGTCACTCGCGGCTAGGGCACTCATCAGCGACAGCCACCTGATCCTGCGCCTGGAATGGGAGGTTGCCGAGGCGTCTCCGGCGATTACGGATTACGATGTCTACGCCGATGCCTGTGGCGTACTTTTCCCGACAAATGAAGAGGCTGAACTGGCAACGATGGGGAGTGACGATGCACCTGTGACGGCGTGGTTTTGGCGCGCTGGAAGCGAGGATCCATCGGTTCTAAATGCGACGGGCCTGGGTACGACGCGACCCGCGGCTGAACAAAATCTACGGGTTGTTGCAGAGCTTAACGGCAACACCTGGAGCGTGGTATTTGAACATCCACTGGGAACTGACCGGGGAGACTCCATACCGATAGGTTTTGCTGTCTGGTCAGGTGCCGCAGATGAGCGGGCCGGACTTAAATCCCATACGCCTGATTGGCAAGAATTACGGATCGCTTGAGGAGACTGAAAGATGACACAAGTAGAGACCAAGATAGAACGACGTCAACTGGCAATCGTCTTCGATACAAACAAGTGCATCGGCTGCCAGGTGTGTAGCCTGGCCTGTAAGAAACTCTGGACTGACTCGGACGGCCGGGAGTCCATGTGGTGGACGATTGTTAACACGATGCCAGGGCGTGGCACGCCGAAAGACGTATTCACCCACGGTGGTGGTTATCGTGATGGAGAACCAGTGCCCGGTGTGCTGCCTCCGAAGCGGGACTGGGGTGAGGCGTGGAACTTTGAGTACGAAAAGGTATTCGCAAGCGGTACAGATGAGGACAGGCTGGTCCCGCTACAGCCGATCGATGAGAACGGTGGCAAGCCAGACTGGGGTCCCAACTGGGATGAAGATATGGGCGGTGGTGAATACCCCAACTCCTACTTCTTTTACCTGCAACAGATGTGCATGAACTGCAGCAAACCGGCCTGCCTTGAAGCCTGCCCCAGGGGGGCAATCTACAAGCGTCCGGAAGATGGGGTCGTATTGGTCGACGAGGAGAGCTGTAATGGTTATCGCTTCTGTGCTGAGGCCTGCCCCTATAAACGCATCTACTTCAATGAGAGTAAGAACGTTGCTCAGAAGTGCATCTCATGTTTCCCTCGCCTGGAAACCGGCGTAGCCCCAGCCTGTATTCGCCAGTGTCCTGGCCGTGTTCAGCATGTGGATTATATGGACAACGAGGATGGGCACATCTACAAGTTGGTCCACAAATGGCAGGTCGCCCTGCCGCTGAGACCTGACTTTGATTGCGAGCCGAATATGTTCTATGTACCACCGATTTCGCCTGCTGCCTTTGATGAGAAGGGTAAGTTTGACGAGTCGAGATCGCGAATTCCCATTGAGTACCTGCGAGAACTCTTTGGTTCGGGTGTGGACGCTGCGCTGGCAACGCTGCAGGAGGAACGAGAGAAAGTCGCTGCAGGTGGAGAATCGGAGCTAATGGATATTCTGATCTCGAGAAACTGGCATGACCTGATGGGTCCGTTTGACGTTGATCCCTCCAAACTCGACGGTAAGGTCCTGGGTGAATCCAAATAGGAAGTTCATTACACTGGTGTAAACGATTAAGGGAAACGAATAATGATCGACAAACCAACTGACCGCACCGTTTTCCAGAATGCCTGGATCGTCAACGATATCGAAGAGACCTGCATGAAGTGGGTGAATGAGATGGGGGTCGGACCTTTCTATATTAGTGAATATCCATCAGGCTTGTTCCAGGAGGTCACTTATCGGGGGGAGAAGTCCGATCTTTCCATGAAACTGGCGCTGGCCCAGGCCGGGGGTGTTCAGATCGAGTTGATCCAACCGAATACAGAGGTGTGTGCATATCGAGACAGCATACCCGCAGGCACGGAAGGACTGCATCATATGTGCGTCTGGACGTTAGACTTCGAAGCGGACATGGAATACTTCGCTAGCCTTGGTTATGAGGCGGCAAACGCCGGGAGACTTGGTGACATGGCTTTTGCCTACTTTGACACCCGGCCGTTGATGGGTTGTATGCTGGAAGTTGTAACAAAACTTCCTGATATTGAAGCAAGGTTCAATATGATTGCTGAAGCCGCCGTCGACTGGGATGGTAAAGATCCGTTGAGATACAGTTAGCCAAAGGAATAGACGATATGACACTACTCGGAATCGGACTTGCGTTGTTCATCGGCATCCATATGGTGCCTTCGATTCCCGCTTTGCGGGATGCAGCAGTTAACAGTCTCGGGGACAAGGGATACCAGGGCGGTTATTCACTGCTTTCACTCGCAGGAATGATACTGATCGTGTACGGAATGAGGCAGGCGCCGGAAGTCGTTCTCTGGGAGGCACCGGAATGGTCGGGCATTGTTACCCTCGTTCTCATGCCGATTGCCTTTATCTCACTGACTGCGTCTTTTGCCCCCAGCAGCGTCAAGAGTTTCACCCGACACCCGATGTTATGGGGTGTAACGATCTGGGCACTGGCTCATCTGGTCGCCAACGGCGATGTGGCATCCTTGATGCTGTTTGCAGGGCTGGGTTTTTTCTCCGCCATCAAGATCTTCCTGATTGGTGACAAGAAGGAGCCGAATCTCGGAGAAAGGATGCCGCTAAAAAACGACATTATTCTGGTGGCCATTGGGCTGGTCGTGTTTGCGCTGTTTCTCTATTTTCATGAGTATGTATCGGGTGTCTCGCTGATCTGACGGTCAGGTAACCCACACAATTCGCTCAGGGTAACGTATGACTCGGTCGAAGAACGGCCCACAGATCAGAAGTAACTAATCCACTCCACGGCTACATGGCTGTGATGTGCAGGGCTTATACTCAATTGTCTTCTTAACTGCCCTGGCCTTCTTTGGGACAGGTTTCACAGTCTTTGTGGGATAGACTCGCGGGGGAGGGGTAGGAGTACCTGTAAGAGTAATTGATGGTACCCCACTGCTCCAGGCCTGCCGGCTCTTTTCTTGTTCACGAAGCATGCGTTCCCTGGATTGTTTGGTTGCTTGTTTCGCTTTATTTGAACTGATTCTTCTTTCTCTATTTCTTTCTCTTTCTCTCGCTTGCCTTTCCAGTTCCCAAGCCGAAGGCTTGTTAGCTTCACGTATTCTCTCCTGCTCCGCTTCATGGAGTGTTCGTACGAGGTTTTTAAACTCTGTCTTTCTCTGTTCTAAATCTGCCAGGTACAAGCGGCTTGAACGATTGGCATGCGTTTGGAAAGGATCATTTGAACTGCCGCTTGTTTGCAGTACTCGCTCCGGCTCCATGATCACAGCCGCGGATACTTCAGCTGATTGGTTTGCAAGGGAGGGGTGAATATAAAAAACAAGCGCAAACAGAAGAATTGGATTCATTTCCGGCTCTTTCTATGATTCATAATTGAGTATAGAAGATCGGGCTAATACTGGCAATTTGGCATCAGGGAGTAGTTTGCTTGAGCCTGGTTCTACATTAGTATCATTGGTTAGCTCAAGCATCGGCAGATAAAACCTGGGTTAGTGGACTGCCACATCACCTTCCGGTGGCGAGTAAATGCTTTCAGAAGTCTGAGATATCTACCATGAAAAACAGAAACATGCGGCAAACACTTATAGTGTGCACAATCCTGTTGTTGACAAGCCCATTGCTATGGTCATCTGAATCAGCATCACCTCAAGCCAGAGTCAAAGAGATTCTTCGCTTGTTTCAATCATTTGATCGCTATCCAATACTAGAGGAGGATAATCACGGAAGGACCTACGGCAGGTCTTACGCCAAATCCTATGATCAAACAGTCTCGTTAACGAACACCGGCATATCAACAGAGATCATCAATATTAGCGGCAGCTACGAAAGTTTCATGATCCAACATGAAGAGTTCACTTTTACGCTGGATGATCTGCTTTATTGCAGTGAAAAGACTTCAAATCGCCCAGGTGAAGCAGCACTGTACTTAGGCGTTAAGCCTGGCAAGCAGTATGGTCAGCTCACGTATTCCCGAGGGGGTCAAAAATACCGCGAGGATCCAAAAGCTGACCACATGGGTGATCAAGTCCATCGTCTCAATGGCACCACCCTTTCAACACCTGATAAACAGCTTGTCGCACAAATACTCAAGCTGCTTGAAGCCGAATATGGGTGCCGATCTGCGCACAATAAAAGCCTAAGAGTTGCGCAGGAGAAAAGAGAATGGAATGAAGCTGTAAAGAAAGACACGCTGGCAGCTTATGAAGCATTCCATAAGAATTGGCCATCGGGTCAATTCGCCACAGCAGTGGATGATAAGGCGTGGCAGATTGCAAAAAGGCTGAATTCAATAGCCGCGTACGAAAACTACGCGTCAAAGTGGCCAAAAGGCATTCATGCCAAAGACGTTCCTTCAATGAAGCAAGCTCTGATAAAAGCGGCAACGAGGCAGCGGGACGATTCCGCCTGGGAAAAGGCGGTCGCTGCTAGAACACCAAAAGCACTAGCAGAGTACGAACGATCATGGCCAGGGGGAAGACATACAGGGGAAATAAAACAAAGACTTTTGGTGATAGATGATGCGGCTTGGGAGAGGTATCGCAAGTGGCCGTCGCTGCTCCTAAATGATTATGCGTTGAAGTTTCCACAAGGTGTTCATCTTGATGAAGCAGATGACCTGCACTGGGCTGATTCTAAAAGTTACAGATCCGACCGAGATACACATTTTGGTGAATGGCCAAATTGCAGACATACACGTGAACGAAATGCATGGCTAGAAGCAAAGGCTTGGCCATTTGTTAATACTAGCAAGGGCTCCCATGAGCAGGACCTTGCAGCAATTGAGAAGCACCTTCAACAGTTTCCCGAGGGAGACCACGTCGGAAAAGTCCGTGCGAGGATCCAGAGGCTGAAAGATGAGATTGCTGACAGAGACCGCTGGCTGGCAGCGCTTGAAGCAAACACCGAGTCCTCATACTCCAATTATCTCGAAAACAGCCTGGATCAAAGCGAATTCATAGATAAAGCCCATGCTGAACTGGCC
The DNA here is from genome assembly GCA_018656865.1 of Gammaproteobacteria bacterium. GTDB lineage: Bacteria > Pseudomonadota > Gammaproteobacteria > Pseudomonadales > Azotimanducaceae > UBA9659. The sequence goes on from JABHYO010000214.1 coordinate 20,564, forward strand.
TGGATAGAAACCAGAAAAAGTGATTCTACCGAGGCGTATCAAAACTTCCGGAAGTCGCATCCCGGCACCCGGCACTGGACAAAAGCTGATAGGTGGCTACAGGACAAACGTTGGGAACGAGTAACAGAAGTGAACAGTTTTTCTGCTTATGAGGATTATCTGCTTAGGCAGCCTGCAGACCACCACGTAGAAGAAGCTAGAGTACGGGTACAGGACACAAGCTGGGAAGCCGCAAAAGCGGAAAACAGTGTCGCCGGATACGAAAAGTATCTGAGGCTATATCCCACCGGTCATCACAGCTCAGCAGCAAAACAGGCTTTAAGCAACGCATCAATACCTGAAGATGCAATCAAGGTTCGCCGGGGACGGAAGTTCTCGGACTGTAAAGGTTGTCCTCGCATGATCGAGATAGCCGCAGGTTCTTTTTTGATGGGGACGCCGTGGAGTGAGTGGCACTGGAGTATTTCCTATGAAGGCGGCAAAGCATCCGTTAAGAAAGACGATAAGGACCCTTCTTCCCTCCAAGAATATTTTTCAAAACGTATACCCCGGCACAGCGTTAGCTTTAGTCGACCATTTGCCATCGGTATCCATGAAGTGACGGTCGATGAATTTTCTCTGTTCGTTAAGGAAACTGGTTTCGAGAGCGAAACAAATTGTACGGATACTTTGAAAATTGCTGAGAACGACAATTTACCTAGGGACCAGCGCGATTATAAAGACCTTTATACTGCAAGCTGGCGCAATCCCGGATTCAAGCAATCAGGTAGTCATCCCGTTGTTTGTATCGGAGTGCAGGATGCGAAGCAGTATGCAACCTGGCTTAGTCAGAAGACCGGCAACCGTTATCGCCTCCCTACGGAAGCAGAATGGGAATATGCTGCCCGAGCCGGAACGCTGACGCCGTTTTTCTCCGGTGACACCATTACGCAAAAACAGGCAAATTGTTGCGATATACCGGCTACCGGCACGAAACGGGTGTCGGCGTACAAGGCAAACGGGTTTGGGCTCCGCAATACTTATGGAAATGCTTGTGAATTTACAGAAGACTGCATTTCTCAAACCTATACAGGTTCCGTTGCAGGTGTCACCATCGATAGCGACGCTGGCGAGTGTGCCAAGAGATGGACAGTTCGTGGAGGTGGTTTTTATTGGGGCGAGCTACTGGCTACGAGTCGGATACCTTTAGATATTGGATCTCTTTCGTACCATTCGAGCCAACAAGGGTTCCGAATAGTCAGAGACCTCTAGCAGTAGAACTCGGTTATTCTTGGATAGGTTCCGGCCTTGGGTTGGGAGCATCGGGCTGGTAGAGTTCGCGCTGTTTCTCTATTTTCATGAGTATGTATCGGGCGTCTCGCTGATCTGACAGTCCGGAATTACAAGCCTGCAACGGCAGATTATTTTTGGGAATCTAAATATGAGCATGAGTGACTTCAACCGGCAGATCATCGAAGAGTTTCGTGCAAACGAAGGAAAGGTCGCGATGTTTGCCGACTATCCGATGGTGATACTTCACACGATTGGAGCCAAGTCTGGTGAAACCCACCTGGTGCCCCTGGTGCTGACAGTCAACGATGCAGATGAAATGGTGTTATTCGCATCTTTTGCTGGTGCCAAGAAGCATCCTGTCTGGGTGTTCAATCTGAGGGCAAACCCTGAAATAGAGATTGAATATGGCACTGAGCGATTTACAGCTCGGGTAGAAGAACTGCCCGAAGAAGAGGCCAGGGAAAAGGTTCGGATTCAGGCCGGTATCACAGAACAGTTTGCCGAGTATGTCAGCAAAGCTGCACCTCGAGATATTCCGGTATTCAAAATAACCCGGTAAAC
>JABHYO010000215.1 GCA_018656865.1 Gammaproteobacteria bacterium
GTTCCTGACCTGGACCTATTCCCGGTACCTGAAGTCGGATTGAGGATCACTGACAGCCAGTTCCTTGTCGGTAATGAACTCCAACAGCGCAGCCTGCCCGTTCTGTGTCGCCTCGATACCACGGGCAATGGCCGCCGTAATTTCATTCGGATCGGTAATGCGCTCGCCATAACCGCCAAATGCCTTCGCCATATCCGCATAGTTACCGGAAATGTCCGTGCTGCGATACTTTTCAGTTGCGACCTGCATGATTGGCACTTCTATCGCCATTGAAAAGTTGTTGAAGAGAATGGACAGGATGGGAAGTTTCTCCCGGACCGCGGTCTCAAAGTCCATGCCCGTAAACCCGATGGCAGCATCGCCCCAGACATTGATACAGAGCGCCTCGGGTCTCGCCAGTTTAGCGCCCATGGCCAGACCCAGCCCGTAGCCTAACTGGGTGGTTTTCCCCCAGCCAATATAGCTAAGGGGTGTTGTGCTCTCCCAAAACGGTGTCAGCTGATCCCGCGGACTGCCGGCATCGTGAGTAATGACGGTATTACTCTTGTCGACGATCCGGTTCAGCTCCCAGATCACACGGTAGGGTGAAATGGGTGCATCGTTATTCGTCAGTTTCGGCATCCAGTCGTTCAGCCAGGATTCCTTTGTCGCCGCTATTTGCTTAGACACACCCGCTCGCGCAGTCGCTTTCGACTTATCAAGGCCAGCCATTGCTTCATCCAGCATCGAAAGGGTCAACTGAGAATCACCTGTCATCGTGTGCTGGACGGGTACATCCTTATTTAGATCCATTGGGTCAAGCGTCGCATGAATAATGGTCTTGCCTTTCGGCATCTGAACGCCAAATCCGGTCAGCGCAAAACTGCAGCCGATACCGAAGATAACATCGGCATCCTGCAGAAACTCGTGGACCGCTCTAGGCAGTGACCGCCCCCCGGAACCAAGTGATAGAGGATGATCCTCTGGAAAGGCGCTCTTGCCTTCAAGACTCGTCGTCACAGGGATATTCCAGGTTTCGGCCAGGCTCTTCAGTTCCTCCCAGGCTTTGCCGAAGTGAACGCCCTGCCCGGCATAAATAACGGGGTTCTCAGCACCGGCCAGTACCTCGGCCGCACGTTGCACATCGGCAGGGTCCGGTGCGGTTCTCGATTTTGTGCTGGGTACGTAAACAAAGTCGTCTGCGACTTCCTCCCTGAACACATCTCCCGGTACTTCAATCAGCACGGGGCCACCACGACCATTCCGCAACTGTGAAAATGCCCGGCGCATCACGTCGGGGACGTTTCGACCCAGGGTAACGGGTTCCGCCCACTTGGTAATATGCTGCATGTTCAGTGTGGAATTGAAGTTCGGGAAATAGCCGGCAACCCGCCTGGAATAACCCGCCGGGATGACAAGAATAGGTATCGACTCGCTGTAGGCCTGGGCGATACCGCCAAAGGAATTTTCCGCACCGGGGCCGTGCTGCATGATAAAGACACCGATATCGTCGCCGGAACTAAGTCGGCTTACCGCATCAGCCATATGCAGACCGACCCGCTCCTGCCGGACAATAATCGTACGAATATCGGCTTCTGCGGCCGCTTCAATAACTGGATTGACCGGATAGCCGATGATGAATTTGATGTTTTCTCGCTTGAGTACTTCGGCAATCGCCTTTGCTACTAACATGGCCTGTATCCTCTCCTATAGAGTTCTTTCCACTAGCTTTACCCGCAAAACCTTAAACGGGTCTCATTTTTTCCCAAGTAACGCTCAGGGCTGTCTTACCAAGCAACGCTCAAGGCTGTCTTACCAAGCAACGCTCAAGGCTGTTTATTCCAAGCAACGCTCAAGGCTGTCTTACCAAGCAACGCTCAAGGCTGTTATCTATTAGGCCCGCGTGTCATGGGGTACGGCTGCCAGCGTTCCAGTTCCACCTTCGGCAGTACCGTCGGATTAACGCAGCTCATGGGCCACTTGCCATCAAGCACCAGAGATACCTCTCTGGCCGCACGACGCCTGGTTTCCGGTCGCATCCGTGTCGTCGCCGAAGCCGCATGCGGACTGAGCACGACATTGTCCATAGTAAGCAAAGGATTATCGGGGTCCGGTGGCTCCTTCTCAAGCACATCAAGGCCGGCGGCGGCTACTTCACCTGCCTGAAGCGCACGAATCAGTGCTGCCTCATCAATCACCGGCCCGCGACCGCAATTAATGACGCTGGCAGAATTTTTCATTGCCGCGAATTCCTTGTCGCTAAGCATACCTCTCGACGTCTTGTTAAGGCCGGGGTGCGCGGAAATGTAGTCTGATCGTTCCAGCAGTTCTGCATAAGTGACAGGTTCAACACCCTCGGCTGTCATCTTCAGTTCAGTCACGTAAGGATCGTAGGCAATGATGTGCATACCAAAGCCTTTGGCACGCCTGGCGACGGCCGTCGCAACGTTACCAAACGATATTAACCCCAGCGTCTGACCCCAGAGGCGGGGAATTTCGTTGAGAACCGGCCGACCTTTCCACCAGTTGCCGCTGCTGACCATTTTGTCCAGCATCTTGGAGCGACGGGCACAGGCAAGTAGCAGCATCAGGGTATGATCCGCCACTTCCTCAATAAAAATATCCGGCGTATTGGTCACGACAATGCCTGCTGCTGTCGCTGCATCGACATCGACCATATCGACACCAACGCTACCAACACCAACAACAACACACTTGTTCAGTGCTGAGATAACCTCCTGGTCAATCCTGATACCCCAGGAAGTGAGAATGGCATCAGCATCCCGAGCAGCGTCAATAAAATTTTCCTTTGTCGAACCTTCGACCTCAATAATCTCAGCAATCTCACCGAGCGATTCCAACTCCAGCGAGTAACGCTGCTCGATCGGTACCTCGTTTTTTGCCACAGCAGGCAACTGCGCGACAACTTTCTTCTTTGACATATTCTTTTCCATCACATCGCCCGTTGAATCACGGGCTGAAGAAACGCAAGATACCTCAATTCAATCCAGGGTGCATGCCATGCAGTGGAAACTCGGTACAACGACGATTACCCGAATCGAGGAATTACTCGGCCCCCTGTTCGACCCGGTGCAGTTTTTCCCTGATTTCAACCCTGCTGTTTTCGAGCAACACCGCGACTGGCTCTACCCCGATCACGTCGACGAGGCAAAAAACCGGCTCATCGCCAGCATGCACTCCTGGCTGATTGAGACACCACATCACAATATTCTGATCGACACCTGCGTCGGCAACGACAAGGAACGCATGCCTTACCGCGACTGGTCTGGCATGCAGACCGGCTGGCTGGACAACTTAAAGGCTACTGGTGTCACGCCAGAAGATATTGACTTCGTTATGTGCACACATTTGCACATCGACCATGTCGGATGGAATACGCGACTTCAAGACGGACAGTGGGTACCGACCTTTGCCAACGCAAAATACATTTTTGCCAGACAGGAGTACGAATTCTGGAAAGCCGAAAGGGATCGGCCCGATCCTGACGAGTTTCTGCAGGTAAATCACCAGACCTTCGATGACAGCGTCATGCCGATCATGCATCTGGCTGAACTGATTGATGGTGAGACGAGCCTGGTCGATGATCTGCTGACTATCAAACCGGCGCCTGGTCATACACCCGGCAGCATCGCCATTGAACTCAACGATCATGGCGAGTGCGGCGTATTTACCGGCGATGTCTGCCATCACCCTATTCAGGTTGTCAATCCTGACTGGAACAGCGCCTTCTGCGAACTACCGGATCAGGCGAGATCGACACGCCGAGACGTACTTGCGCAGTGCCGAGACAGCGGTGCCCTCATGCTGCCAGCACACTTTGGTCCCGGGCACGCCGGTCATGTTCGAGAGAATGGTGAAGGGTTTCGTTTCGAATTCCAGTCGGGTAGCTAGTTTCCGTCCAGAAAAGGCAGTATTCACGGGTATTAGGCGCGGCTGCTCATTATTGTTAGTTTATAAATCAACAGGTTATCAGGAAACTAGCACCGCGGTATCGATTTCTCGGACACGAACTAGCTAACGCCAGGGATGCTTGTTCAGGCTCACCCTAGTCGTGCCCTTCCCAGTCGGGATCAACAATCGAAAAGAAATGATCCAGCATACGGAAGGTCAGCCCCCAGACGATCTCATCGCCAACACTGTAACCTCGATAGGACACGGTTTCACCAGCGACAATGAAATCGCCGTCGGTGAGGGAGTGACCGGCATGCATGTCGTTCAGGGATCCCCAAAGAACATCAGCGACCTCGTAGTTGGGCGTGAACTCTGCTTCAAGCTGTTTTAGCTCATAGACAAAAGGCGCTACGACCATCTCCAGGTTTCGACCTATCGGATTCACCTGAACCCAGTCGATTTCCCCGATTAGCTCCCCGCACTTCTCCAGATCCAGCCCTATTTCTTCAAGTGTTTCCCTATCTGCAGCATGCCGCAGGGTTTCATCATCAATGTCATGGTGACCACCGGGAAACGCCATGTGCCCGGACCAGGGGTCACCTTCCTGCTTGGCCCGGAGAATAAAGAGTGCCTCCGTGTGGTCACCGGACCGCTTCAGTATGATCGACACAGCGGCCTTGCGAGTGGACGGCCCAATGGGATGTCGCCTGGGTCTATGCCCGCGAACAGATTCACTGATTTTTTCAATTGTTAACAAGGTCATGGGGGGAAATTTTCCTACTTCAGCAATCCATTGTAACAAGAACTATTTTACCAGGGGCGCAACGCGCTTATTATGAGAGATAAGACATTTGGGGTTAATCCAATGAGAGGGCTATTCGGCACACTACTGTTAACCATCCTGATATCAGGATGTGCGACAAATCCTGTCACCGGCAAAAGCGAACTCACATTCGTCAGCGAAAGTGAGGAAATATCCATTGGATCACGCCAGTATCTACCGGCACAGCAATCACAGGGCGGAACCTACGACGTCGACCCCGAACTGACTCGCTACGTTACCGAAGTTGGCAAACGTCTTGCGACGGTCAGCGACAGAGCCCTGCCCTACGAGTTTGTTGTCATCAATGATTCAACACCCAATGCCTGGGCACTGCCGGGTGGCAAGATTGCCATCAACCGCGGTTTGTTGATGCAACTCGAGAACGAGGCAGAACTTGCCGCAGTGCTTGGTCATGAAATCGTTCATGCAGCCGCCCGCCATGGTGCCAGGGCTATGGAACGCGCCATGCTGCTGCAGGGTGCCGTCATGCTAACGGCACTTGGCTCCAAGGACTCTGAGTATTCGAACTATATCGTTGGCGGTGCCAGCATCGGAGCACAGCTGATCAGTCAACGCTACGGCCGTCAGGCAGAACTCGAAGCAGATCGTTATGGCATGGAGTACATGGCCCAGGCAGGATACGACCCTAACGCAGCAGTCAGCCTTCAAGAGAAGTTCGTTGCTTTGAAAGATGGTCAATCGCCGCACTGGCTGGAAGGCCTATTCGCCAGCCACCCTCCGTCGGCCGAGCGGGTCCAGAAAAACACGGAGAAGAGCCAGGAGATTAGAGCCCTGCAGCACAAAGATTGGGAAGTTGGGCAGGCAAGATACGATCATCAGCTCGCTTACCTGGAGAGCAAGAAAGAAGCCTATCAGTCCTTCGATCAAGCGAATACTTTGTTAGCTGACAAGGAAATTGCCGTTGCCCTCAATCGAATCGAGCGTGCTATCCGCCTGGAATCCGCAGAACCGAGATTCCTGGGATTAAAAGCAGATGTTCTGTTCCAGCAAAAAAAGTACTCAAACGCTATATCTCAATACAGTGACGCGCTCAAACACGATGACGCCTATTATGAATATTACCTGGGTCGTGGTTTGTCACATTCCAAACTTGGTAACCGCTCAAAAGCCAAAACGGATCTCGAAAAGAGCAACAGCCTCCTGCCAACAGCACTGGCGACCAATGAACTCGGCAACCTCGCGTTGAACGAAGGTGATCGCGCCTCGGCAAAACAATATTTCGGTGAGGTTGCCAGAACGTCAGGGTCGCTCAGCGAGGCAGCACGTCAGTCGTTTGTTCGCCTTGATCTCTCCGATAACCCAGCCTCCTACTTCCGGGTGCAATCCCAGTTGAGGGAAGGGCAATTTTTCTCAGCGATTACCAATAATTCAGGTCTCAGGGTGAAATCGGCGGTTGTCCAGTTCAATGCAAGGATTAACGGGGAGATACGGCAAGCGAGTCGCCGAACAGGTCCACTAGCGAACGGCCAGACTGCAGGACTCTACCCCGGCTGGGCTCTTTCAGAGACCGATCTCGTTGATGGTATCAATGTCAGGGTCCTCAGCGTGACTCTCTAACTACCAGAGGCACCGACCATATGTCGGTTCACGTAGCCGAGCAGGACCGCATCGGTTATCAATAGATCACCCGGGACAATTCTCGGCTCAGGCAGAAGCCAAACGACAACCGCGTTTTCCTCTGCGGGAAATAGTTGGCGCGACACTATATTATCGTTAGCAATCCGGACAATTTTGATCCGTGCTACTATGCGGTCCAATGAATGACCAGACTGATGATGAACCCAGCCCTCTAAAATCCCAGAGCCGCTTCCATAGCACCTTCAAGGCATTCGAGATACCCAACTACCGCTGGTTCTTCGCAAGCCTCTTTGGCAACTTTGCTTCCATGAACATTCAAATGTTCGTCAGGGGATGGCTGGTCTTTGAAATCACTGGAAGCTATGAAAAGCTTGGCTGGATGACCGCAGCCGGCGGCATAGTCGGGCTGTTCGCCGCACCCCTTGGCGGTGTTGTTGCCGACCGAATCCGGCAGAAGATACATGTCATCCAGTTGGGGGGTATCTGCAACTTTCTGATTACTCTCGCTGTTGCCTGGCTCATTGCCGGCAATCACCTGATCTTTGAACACCTGCTCATCGCCGCTGTCTGCCAGGGCATAGTGATGAACCTCATGATGCCGTCGAGGCAGGCACTCACCAAGGATGTAGTTGGTCTCAATCTCCTCACCAACGCCATTGCCCTCAGTACTTCGGGGATGAATGTCGCAAGGCTGCTGCTTCCCGGTCTTGCCGGTGGTCTGATCGCCGCACTAGGCGGAGGTAACGACAATATCGAACCGGCTAAATGGATATACCTCATCATGGCCATTCTCTATCTTTTTAACACGCTTGGTATGTTCATGGTGAAGGTGGCGGACAACCCTCAGAGTGATATCGAACATAAGTCGGTCATGACGGAACTGGGTCTTGGCTTCAAGTATGTATGGGATACACCCGTTATATTGATGCTGCTGGGTTTCAACTTTCTGATGGTCTTTTTTAGTATGACCTACTTCATGCTGCTACCGGGTTTTGTTAAAGAGGTCCTGAACCAGGGACCCGATGGTCTCGGGCTCATTATTTCCATCTCCGGTATCGGCGCACTTGCCGGCTCGCTACTGGTTGCCTCTTTGCCTAACAAGCGGCGAGCCAGAGTACTCTTGTACGGGGCTTTTATCATGGGCATCGCATTGCTTGGGTTCGCCATCTCAACCTACTTCTGGACGTCGGTGATACTGCTCACTTTCGTCGGTCTCGGCCAGGCAGCACGCATGTCGCTCTCCAATATTCTGCTACAGGCTTATGTCGAAGATGAATTCCGAGGACGGGTGATGAGTATCTACATGCTGGAAATGGCATTTCTGGCTATTGCAATCTATCCGGTCAGCCTGTTCGCCGAATACTTTGGCCCGCAGTGGGCCATCGGTCTTTCCGCAGCCTGCCTGATTGTGCTGACATTATTCCTCGCCAGCATCCCCGCCTACCGAAACCTGGATTGACATGTACACTTCGACATCGACCTTGATAACAAATACCACCGATGAACGATGAGATGAAAGTAAGAATCTGGGACCTACCGGTTCGACTGTTTCACTGGACACTTGTCGTTCTTGTATCAATCTCCCTATACACGGGGATCAAAGGCGGATTCACCGAGATGGACTTCCACATGCTGTCTGGCTACAGCATTCTTACGCTGATCGGTTTCCGAATCACCTGGGGGTTCCTGGGATCAAAGCATGCGAGGTTCAGTGAATTCGTCACATTACGCAATGTCATTCCCTATGCCAGAAAGATCATGCACCGGAGTGTCGATGAAACACTCGGACACAACCCGCTAGGAGCACTCAGCATCATCGCCATGTTGCTTGTATTGGGAGTACAGGCCATTACGGGGCTCTTTGCCAATGACGACATCATGCTGGAGGGTCCGCTAACCCATCTCGTTTCCGACGAAGTCAGCAACAGATTGACAGGTGTTCACCATCTAAATGCAAAACTGATTTACCTGCTGGTCGGTCTGCATCTCACCGCCATCGCCTTCTACGAATTGTACAGGGGCGAACGACTCATACTGCCCATGCTGACAGGTAAGAAACGAACGGTTACACCCGCTCATGAACAGCCTCGAGTTCTGAGGGAGATAGTGACCGCGCTCATCCTCCTGGCAATAACCGCAGGCGGTGTCTATTACCTGGTGAAATACGTCTGAGTAGCTCGGCCAGATACCAGCTATTCAGATTTGTAGTTGTCGTGGCAACCTTTGCAGGTTTTACCCAGTTTACTTAACGCCGGACCGATCTGGCTCATCTCACCGCTGGCGGCCGCTCCGGGCATTTCTTTTGCGGCACTGACGAACCGATTCATTGCCTCGTCAAAAGCAGCACGATCCTCCCAGATGTCAGGAAGCGCTCTCGACTTTTTAATATCGCTGCCTTCAGGAAACACTTTAGGTGCTACATCGGCCAGCGCAGCAATACCCTGCGCGTGCAGGCTCAGGTCCTGTATATGCACCTGATTCTTTAGAATCGTCACCATTGATGACATATGACCACCAATGGATTTCATCACCGACTGACGATACTCCGCTTCAATCTGACCATCCGCCATCGCCGCTGGTGTAGATACCAACACAAACAAAAAAACGTACAAAAGATCTCGCATTTACTCTCTCCTCTCACAACAAGCCTAAAAGCTTACGCGAAAATGTCAGGCCAATCACCCCGACGCGTTGACGCGGCCCATCCCTGGTCGTATTGTTCACGTTTTATCACACCGGTCGGAACACCAGATGGCGCCTAGAAAAAGCTACCCTTTTGAAGAGTCGCTGGAAAAACTGGAAAAACTGGTGGAAAAGATGGAACAAGGCGATCTCACGCTGGAAAATTCCCTCAAGACCTTCGAAGAAGGCATTCGTCTAACGCGGGAATGCCAGCAGGAGCTGTCAAAGGCTGAACAGAAGGTAAAGCTACTGATGGAAGAAAACGGCGAGGTGAGAGAGTCGGACTTTCCAGAAGACAATGACTAGCTCTTTGCCATGTTTAACGAGATACCCACGGATCGCCCGGTCACACCGCTACTCGATTCCATCGACTCCCCGACAGACCTAAAATACCTTTCAGAAGATGAACTCTGCAGACTCAGCCATGAACTGAGGCATTTCCTGCTCTACACTGTCGGCCAGACCGGCGGTCATTTCGGTGCTGGTCTCGGCGTCGTTGAATTGACCATCGCCATCCACCATGTCTTTGACACTTCTGTCGACCGACTTGTCTGGGATGTCGGTCACCAGACCTATCCACATAAAATTCTTACCGGGCGCCGGGAAAAGATGCTTACCCTGAGGCAGCCTGATGGCCTGGCCCCTTTCCCGAGCAGAAGCGAAAGTTCATACGATGTATTCGGCACTGGCCATTCTTCAACATCTATCAGTGCTGCTCTGGGACTAGAACTGGCTGCAAAGAGCTCCGGCGATAGCGCCAAATCCATAGTTGTTATAGGCGATGGCGCCATGACAGCAGGTATGGCTTTCGAAGCTCTAAATCACGTGGCCGCATGCCATGCAGATGTGCTGATCATCCTAAACGACAACGCCATGTCTATCTCCGAAAATGTTGGCGGACTTGCCAATTACTTTGCGAGAAATATCTCTGCCAGCGACTTTTCACGAAACCCTGTCTCCGGGTCTGCCGTCGAACCGGGTGGCATCTTCACGGATCTGGGTTTTGACTATAGTGGCCCTATAGACGGCCATGATATTCAGACGCTGACGGCTACGCTGACATCACTGAAGCAGCGGTCAGGACCCAGATTGCTGCATGTGCTAACAACCAAAGGCAAGGGCTATGGACCCGCTGAATCCTCTCCGGTTGCCAGCCACGCCCTGACCAAGCTCGAAAAACAGGGTCAGTCGAGTGAATCGACCTATTCGAATGTATTTGGTCGCTGGATCTGCGAACGAGCGAGCCAGGACCCGCGATTAGTAGCCATTACACCCGCCATGAAAGAAGGATCTGATCTGATCGAATTTTCGAAGCGCTTCCCAAACCGGTTTCATGATGTAGCGATCGCCGAGCAACACGCCGTGACGCTGGCTGCCGGACTCGCCGTCGGGGGCGCAAAACCGGTTGTTGCGATCTACTCAACATTCCTGCAACGAGCCTATGACCAACTCATTCACGATGTGGCGATTCAGGATCTGGATGTACTATTCGCTGTAGACCGAGCGTCACTCCTGGAAGATGGACCAACCCACTCTGGCGTGTTCGATCTCACCTTTGCCCGGGCGATCCCAAACATCGTTGTCATGACGCCTGCGGATCAAAAAACCATGGAGGCCATGCTGAATCTCGGCTTCGATCACGAAGGACCCAGCATGGTTCGTTACCCCCGGGGCGCCGCAATTACCTTACCCTTTGAATCTTCGGATGTGGAGCTTGGCAAAAGTGCCAGTATTCGCCAAGGCAGGGATGTCGCCATGCTCGCATTCGGTTCACTGTTATCCGATGCCGCCAGGGTCGCTGACCAGAATGACTACACGCTGATCGACATGCGATTCGTCAAACCCATCGATGTCAATGCAATCATCGATGCAGCAGCAAAGCACAGTCTGCTGGTAACACTCGAAGAGAACGTCATTGCCGGTGGTGCCGGATCTGCCGTGGCTGAAATTCTGGCAGCAGAGGGAATTAGTACCAATCTTCTGATCCTGGGCATACCGGACAGATTTATCGCTCAGGATTCCCCAGCCGCCATGAAGGCTTCCGCGGGGTTGTCGCCGGATAAAATCAGTCGTGCAATTCAGAATCGGCTGTCAGCGCTTTCCTAACAGATGGCCCAGCTTTCCAGCCTTGGTGGCAAGATAACGGGCGTTGTGATCATTTTGTCCGGTTTCGATCGGTACGCGTTCAGTGATTTCCAGACCCAGCTTCGACAATGCCTGCACCTTTACGGGGTTGTTGGTCATGAGCCGAAGCTTGCTAACCTGGAGATGTAAAAACATGGATTTACAAACCGTGTAGTCACGAAGGTCAGCATCGAAACCCAGTTTCTCATTAGCCTCGACGGTGTCCGCACCTCGATCCTGCAGTTCATAGGCCCGGATCTTGTTAATCAAACCGATGCCCCGACCTTCCTGCCTGAGATAAAGAATGACTCCAGAACCGTGTTCAGAAATGGCCCGCATGGCAAACTTAAGCTGAGAACCACAATCGCAACGCATGCTGAACAGGCAGTCTCCCGTCAGGCACTCGGAATGGATCCGACAGAGGGCGACTTCCTCATCGGCCACATTGCCCAACACCAGGGCAACATGCTCCTGACCCGTATCCGCATCTTCAAAGCCATGCATGACAAACTCCCCAAAGGTAGTGGGTAGTTTGCAGGATGCCACAAAGGTTGCGGGCAAGACTTTCTCCGGCTTATAAACGGGGGCGGCTAGTGTAGCCCTATTATGTATGGATTCAAAGTTTACTGGTGAGTACCATCAATCCAGCCTTTTCACTAATATCAACGTGTTGAAGAAAGCTCATACCCAGTAAAACGTAGGGCGGATGCGATGCATGAGACACCACGGCCTTCACATTGTGCTGGCTGATTGGCCCCACCTGAACGTCCGGGAGATTGACAAGAGTCACCTGCGTCGGCCCCCCGGCCGTCGTAGCCCAGCTTTTTTCACCATCGGCAAGCGATATCCCAAGTGAAGCCGCCATGCCTGAATCCAGGGAAACGACGTTGGCACCCGTATCCACCAGAAACTGCACGGAACGGCCGTTGATACTGCCAGCGGTGAAATACTGCCGATTCTTATTCATATTAATCATGACAGTGGCCTGATCGGCTTGAGTAAAGCTGGATGCTATGCGATCGCTCAACGTAATCGTCAGCTTCTCACCTTTGTATTCCACAACTGCTTTCTCAGCATCAGCAGAAACAAGTTCTATGCCTTCAACGGATCGCTCGCCGACCTTCAACAACTGACTTTTTCCATCGATTGCTATCATCGCTGCGCCACCAAAGAGCGCACGGATCTCGATATCCACGGCCAATGCCGAATGTCCGAGCATCAGAGTGAGTAATAAAAATGGAATCTGTTTTTTCATCGTTGCCACTTAGACCAGCAGAAGTACTCTGAGGTTTCACAGGAACTGAAGATAAGCATAGAACAAGAGTTGCAGGCTGCCCAGGGCGAGTAGCCCGGCAATGACGTCGTCCAACATGATGCCGAGCCCACCTTCAAGATCCCTATCAGCCCAACTGACGGGCCAGGGCTTGACGATATCAAACAATCGAAACAGCACGAAGGCCACGGGCAGCCAATACAAATCAGGCAGCCAGAGCATTGCTATCCACATGCCAATAAATTCATCCCAGACAATGGCCGCCGGATCTTTCGTGCCAATTTCTGCAGCGACACGATTTGAGATATAGATACCGAACACCAGCCCCATGACTACAAGGCCAATCTGGACGACTATCGGCAGCCCTATTGCTGGGAGAAAGAGTACTAACCCAAGTGCGGAACCCGCGGTCCCGGGCGCACGGGGAACGAGCCCACTACCAAATCCACAGGCAATAAAGTAATCAGGTCGGGTAAAAACCTGTCTCGCATCGACCGCCATCAGAAGTGCTGGTACCCGGATCCACCATGTTTAATGGGCTTACCGTCCACATCAACTGCAAGCACCTTCGGGTCCCTTCTCATCTGGCCGATTCTGGTCGCAGTCATGCCAATCTCTTTCAATGCTGCGAGCATCTGCTGTGTTTTGTCCGGGTGCACGGTAAAACAAAGCTCATAGTCATCGCCGGAATACAGCGCCATACGTACTGCGCTTTCCTGCTTTGTTGTCTCCAGGAGTTGTGGGGACAACGGTAGCGCTTTCGTTTCAACCACCGCACCCAGTTGACTCGCCTCACATATATGTCCGAGATCGGCCATCAGACCATCGGAGAGATCGATCATCGAAGAAGCGAAGTCGCGAAGCGCTACACCAGCCTCAATCCGAGGAATCGGTTCGCAGTATCGACTAGCAAGATAACCCGTATAGTCGCCGGAACGCACCAGCTCCAGCCCTCTCGCCGCATCGCCTAAGGTACCTGTGACATAAATGTCGTCACCTGCCTGAGCACCGTCTCTTCTTACGGCTTCGCCCCTGGGCGTTTGTCCGATGATCGTGACCGTCAGCGACAGGCTCCCCTTCGACAAGTTGCCACCCACCAAAGGTACCTTGTATCTGTCAATCAGCACCGCGAGCGCCTCTGAGAACTGGGCGAGCCAATTCTGATCGATTTCGGGCAGGGTCACGGCCAGTAGAAACGAATGGGGTTCTGCTCCCATGGCAGCTAGATCGCTCAGATTGGCACCAAGCGTCCTCGCAGCAACAACCGATGGCGGGCAACCGGCTGGAAAATGAACAGACTCAACAAGTGTATCCGTTGACACGCAGGTTTCACGATCTGCGGCAAAAGTCAGGATTGCGCAGTCATCTCCGGGACCTAGATCAACCCCCTCCGCTGAACTCGCGATGGATTTGAAATAGTGTTCGATGACAGCGAATTCGTGTTCTTTCATCGTTCCGTCTGTCTCAGGTCTATAGCAAGCGCATCAAGAACGGAATTGACATACTTGAAGCTCTCCGTAGCACCAAACGATTTCGCCAGTTCTACCGCTTCATTGATGACAACCTTGTAGGGAATATCAATTCTGGACTGCAATTCATAGGTGCCAATTAGCAGAATCGCTTTTTCAATCGGGTCCAGTTCCTCATAGCCGCGGTCCAGTCTGGCTGTAATCAGGTTACGAATCGTTTCCAGCTCATCCTGGATTCCTTTCAGTACTTCACGAAAGTAGTCAATATCAGCCCGCTTCATGTTGTGGTCAGCAACAAATGGATCGATAACGGCATCGAAATCGTCGCCGGTCAACTGAGCCTGGTACAAGGCCTGAAGGAGGAACCGGCGTGTTCTACTTCGCGCGGCCGGGTTAGGCTGGTTCATCCAATATTTCGAAGGAGGCTGACCATTTCAAGTGCGGTCATGGCCGCATCAGCTCCCTTATTACCGGCTTTGGTGCCTGATCGTTCTACGGCTTGCTCAATCGTATCCGTTGTCAGGACGCCAAAAGCAACGGGTAGGTTTTCATCCAGCATAACGCTTGCAAGACCACTGGCGCACTCACCTGCAACAAATTCGAAGTGGGGTGTGCCTCCCCGAATGACCGCACCGAGAGCAAGAATTGCATCGACATCTCCCCGTCTGGCCACACGCTTGGCAGCCAGTGGCAACTCATAGGCACCGGGCACCTTAACCACTGTGATATTCGCTTCCGGAACTCCGTGTCTTCTCAATGTATCGATCGCACCAGCCTCAAGCCCATCGACAATAGCGCTGTTGAATCGCCCTACAACCAGTGCGAACTTTGACGTCGTAGCTGAAAAGTCCCCTTCAATTACCTTGGTCATTGTTTCTTCCTTTCATGGTGGGGTACATCAATTGCTCGACTACGGCAAAGGATCGATCCCGTGATTTTCAGTCGGGCTGCGGTCAGCTTCGCTGAAAACTTCTAAGCCAGCCTAGCAGTTATTCTGAAATCCGCGCCCACCTTTCTCACATCGTCAATGGTCAGGTCGACAAGGCCGGACATTCTATCAATTTCCGGCAGGTTGAGTAACGATCTGCCACCGCCACCGATCAACTTAGGCGCGACATAAATCACCAATTCATCAACCAATCTTGCCGCAACCAGCGAACCCGCTAGGGTTGCGCCGCATTCAAACAACACTTCACTGTGCTCGCGTCTAGCCATTTCCGCCAGTAATACCGGGAGATCAATCTGACCACTCGCGCCCGGTAACCCCAGAACTTCGACACCCGGCACATCATGAGCCCGGTCTTCAACGCAGACAAGTACAGTGGAAGCTCGCCGAAGGAGTTTGGCTCCACCAGGCACACGCAATCCTGAATCGAGCACATAGACTGGCCGGTCAATCGCGAGGACCTCTTCTTTGTATTCAACGTCCAGAAATTCGGCACGAACCGTCAGCTCGGGGTCATCTTCAATAACGGTCTGCACACCCGTTACTATTGCTGCACTCGCTGCCCGCAATCGTTGTACATCTGCACGTGCTTCAGCTGACGTGATCCATTTTGATTCGCCGTTGGCAAGCGCGGTCTTGCCGTCAAGTGTCATGGCAAGCTTCAATCGCACATAGGGTCGACCCTCCGTATATCGCCGAACATGCCCGACGATAAGCCCGAGCGCGGAATCCTGCATCACTGGTGATATCACCTCAACGCCCGCATCACGCAGCATCTGCAACCCCTTACCGGCATTGCGTCCATCCGGATCTTCGACGGCAACGACCGCTCTTTTGATACCAGCATCTATCAGCGCCTGCGCGCAGGAAGGCGTCCTGCCATGAAAGCTGCATGGCTCCAGGGTCACGTAGGCAGTCGCTCCACGAGCGCCATCCCCTGCTTCAAGCAGCGCATTGGCTTCAGCATGCTCTTTACCGGCCCGCACATGCCAGCCTTCGCCAACGATCTCGCCTTGTCGCACCAGCACACAACCTACGCATGGGTTTGGATGTGTCGAATATCTGCCTTTGTCAGCAAGGCGAATCGCGCGCGCCATGAATCCTCGATCTTCCTTACTCATTGGAGTCGCGCTCTGCCCGATGCTTGTCCATGGCCTCAATTTCCTTTCTGAATTCATTAACATCCTGAAAGGAGCGGTAAACCGACGCAAAGCGAACATAGGCAACGTCATCCAGTTCACGTAACTCATCCATGACCATTTCACCCACGTCTCTGGTGTGAACCTCGCGTTCACCTGTAGCTCTTAGTCGATGCTTAATGTGATCCAGTGTTGCCTCTATCTGCTCAAGGTCCACAGGGCGTTTTTCCAGTGCTCTCAATAATCCGCTGCGCAGCTTGTCTTCATCAAAGGGTTGCCTGGATCCATTGTTTTTGATGACCCTCGGTAATACCAATTCAGCGGTCTCGAAGGTTGTGAATCGCTCACCACATTCCTGGCATTCGCGACGACGACGCACTTGGTTTCCCTCGCTGACAAGCCGCGAGTCGATCACCTTGGTTTCACTATCAGTACAGAAAGGACAGAACACGAATAGACTAGAAGTAGGAGAAAATTACATTTTACTTCATTTTACGCATCATCGTGCTGCAGGCTTTGGTGAGCTTCTATAGAATAGCGTCTTCACTTTTCGACAACCCTGACTATGGCTCAGTACGTTTACACCATGTCTGGCGTGGGCAAAGTTGTCCCGCCAAACCGCACTATCTTGAAGGACATCTCCTTATCCTTTTTCCCCGGCGCCAAGATCGGAGTTCTCGGACTCAACGGTGCCGGTAAGTCGACGCTGCTCAAAATCATGGCGGGCCTGGATACGGAAATTCTCGGGGAAGCGAGACCACAAACCGGGCTCAATATTGGCTACCTGCCACAGGAACCGCAGCTCGACCCTGATAAGGATGTCAGGGGAAACATCGAAGATGGCCTGCGGGAAACGAAAGACCTCATTGATGAGTTCAACGTTATCTCGGACAAGTTCGCCGAACCAATGTCTGACGAAGAGATGAATGAGCTGCTCGAACAACAAGGTGATCTACAACTAAAGATCGATGCTATCGGTGGCTGGGAGTTGGA
>JABHYO010000217.1 GCA_018656865.1 Gammaproteobacteria bacterium
CAGACCTGGAACAACTCCGGTTGAAGTGGGCTTTTGCCTACCCACACGCTAACAGAGCCAGATCGCAGCCGAGCTTCGTCGGCGGATCGCTAATTGTGGGAAGCCAGGATGGGACCGTCTACTCCCTGAATGCAGACACAGGCTGTATTCGCTGGACCTTCCAGGCTACCGCAGAAGTACGCACAGGCATGACGCTAACAACCTGGGATTCCAACACGGAACCGGAAAGCCCTCCTTTGGCCTATTTTGCCGATATCCTGGCCAGAACCTATGCCGTTAATGTGGTGACGGGGGAACTCGCCTGGTCCACCAAGGTGGACGGCCACCCTAATGCCGTCGCGACGGCACAGCCAACCCTGTTCGAGGGTGTTGTCTACCAGCCGGTTTCCTCACTTGAAGTTGTCCCGGCGACTGACCCCAAGTATGAATGCTGTAAGTTCAGAGGGTCAGTTGTTGCACTGGACGGTCAAACCGGCGAGGTCATCTGGAAAACCGAGACCATTACCGAGCCTCTGAGAGAAACCGGACTTAATTCGGCCGGCACCATGAACTACGGCCCTTCCGGGGCACCGATCTGGAATACACCAACTGTCGATCCAAAACGTCGACTGCTCTATGCAGGGACGGGCGAGAACTACTCTTCTCCCGCTGACGGAAGCAGCGATGCAATCATCGCGTTTTCCATCGACACGGGGGAAGTTGTCTGGAAAATGCAGGCCACTGCGGGCGATGCCTGGAATGTCGCCTGCGTTCCTCAAAACCCGTTCCAGGCTAATTGCCCGGAAGAGAACGGTCCGGATGTGGACTTCGCTGCAGCAACTATCCTCCTTACGGAAGGCGAACGGGACATCCTTATCGCTGGCCAGAAAAGTGGTGATACCTTTGGCATCAACCCCGATGACGGTACGGTAATCTGGAAGACGAACGTGGGGAGAGGCGGCACTCACACGGGCGGCATTCATTTCGGTATGGCGACGAATGGAAAAACACTATTCGTCCCGATTGGGGATGACAACGACGGCGTGAATTCGATGGATGACGCCAAACCCGGCATCTACGGCCTTGACCCTTACACCGGCGAAATCAAATGGTCGCAGCCTGTCCTGGTCAACGCCTGCGGGGACCGGCTCGTCTGCGCCCCCGGCGCATCGTCACCTGCAACGGCGCTATCGGATCTGGTCTTTCAGGGATATATGGATGGCATGCTTCGAATTCATGACAGCGAAACGGGTGAGATCCTCTGGGAATTTGACACTGACCAGGAATTTGAAACCATCAGCGGCGCGACCGCCCACGGGGGCTCCTTCAGCGGCGGCAGCGGGACTATCGTCTACAAAGGTCAGGTTTATACCAACTCTGGCTATGGTATCTACAACCATATGCCGGGCAACGTACTACTCGTATTCGGAAAGTAAACTTATTTAAGGATTTTGCACCATGACAATTTCAGACAACGACGAATATTTGCACCCTGCTCCTGAAGGCACTGAGGGCCTGTGGAGCGATAACCTCTGGTTCTCATTCGTTGACCGCGACGCTGACATTCATGGTGTCAATCATATGCATATCACCAACAAGGGTTATGCCCGATTCAGCACCTGTCTTGTCATCGACGGTATGCCCATGCCGTGGGCCAACAAGGTGCCTTACCACGATATTGGTAAATTCGACCAGTTGTCCGACGGTGGTCACATGACTTATGAGGTTATAACGCCTCAGAAAGAGCTGAGAATGCAGGCAGATAACGACAAGTATGGCTTCGACGTGACCTTTACAGGCCGTTTCCCTGTATTCGATTATGAAGACTCGATTCGAGGCAACCCATTAAAGGCAGCGGGTGTCTACGGCGGGCACTATGAGCAGGGACTGTTATGCCAGGGTGAATTTGAAGTACGTGCAGGGCCACGACAGGGCCGACGGGAAATCAACTGCTATTCGCACCGAGACCATTCATGGTGCGACCGCTTCACCCATCGTTCACCGTGGGAAGTTGAGAGACCCAACACTCTGGAAAACACATTGGGCCACTTCTGGCCTTCAATACAAACAGACAACTTCCATCTCAATGCCTTCGGCATCATGGCGGCCCACCGCATAACTGATGACCCCACCAAATTGCCCATGGGCGGTTTTCTTTCAGACAAAAATGGCAGCCGAGCCATTCTTGACGCTAAATGCCTCGACTGCAGACTGGAAGAGGATGGCCGCAGCGCTATGAGCTTCCGCTACCAGTTCACCCTGCCCGATGGCGAGGTCATTCACGTGAAGACCGGGCGTAAATATGCACAGTCCGTAAACGGATTGATGCGAGGCGAGAACGATGCCGAGTGCCTGATGGATTGCCTTGAAGGCTTCTTCGACTTTGAAGTGGAAGAAACCGGCGAGCGCGGATACGGCGTCGCTGAATACTCCATCAGCCCACCGACACCACGCTGGCGTTACTAGCAGGGATTACATTTCCCGGTAGAGCTCATGTCCGGCGGCCGATATATCCGGTGTATGCATTGAACCACCTTCCAGTTTCGACACTTCAGATATGTCGTCATAGGTCTTGGTCCAATCGAGAATGTACACCCGCTTTGACAGCCGCCATTCGCCACTTCTTTTTTCGAACTCATCCAGGTATCGGCCACCGTACATAGTGCTTGGCCGAGCCGTATCGCCCGTACCGGTGGTAATACCATAGGACTCAGCCTGTGCTTTTTCGCCTTCCAATTTGATCATCACCCCTGTCTGCAGGTGCCAGCGTTTTACCGCTTGTCGCTCATGCTCCATGACCATGGGTACGAACTCAGAAGCAGGACCGGCAAAAAAGCCAAAATCCACTTCCGCATCCGGCCAGTAGCAGGATGCCTGGCCTGGTTCGTCCAGCCAGTCCATCGTGCGGCAGTACCGCTGAATCACTTCGCCAATAGCCTGTTTATCGAGAAGCTGTTGCAGTTGCTCGTCCATATTGATTCCTTTCCTCATTTGCGTTGGTGTTCGAAACAACCTGATAGATATCACGTTTTTTCCTGATAAGCGATATGCCATGACTGATATTGACCCGCAATTTGGTATGTTCAAAACGGGATGCCGCCAGGAAATATTTCAACCAGCGGAAGCGGTACGACCGAAGTCAAGTTGCGCGTCGTCCGGGGGTGTGGTTTATTCCATCCGCAATCTACCGTACCAGGAGAGTCGGATCATGCAGCTCAAATTATTGATGACGCTAAGGGCCGATCTTCGCAAGCCGTCGGATGATATCGGTAGCGCCTCACTGGGCCACCGGATGGTAGCCGAAGTAATCGAAGGATCCTTTGAGGGAGACAGGCTGAATGGATCGGTCATCACGCCAGGCGCCGACTGGGTTTTGCTGGGCAATGATGGCGTCGGCCAGGTTGATGTTCGAATAACCCTAAAAACCGATGACGACGCGCTGATCTATGTGCAATATCTCGGAAAGCTCCATTTTAACGAGAAGGTGGCAGCCGCTCTCGCAAATGATGGGGAAACTGAATTTGGCGACACCTATTTCATGACACAACCCAGGTTCGAGACTGGCGCAGACAATTACAGCTGGCTAAATGGCATTGTCGCGGTTGCAGAGGGTCGACTGACGAGTACCGGCGTCGAGTATCAGGTTTACGAATGTGTGCCTGGCTAATGCTCATGACCGGAACCCCAAGATAAATTTTCAAACATAAAGATACTTACTATGGATTACGGAAACACCATACTTTTCGAAGCTTTCGAACACCCCAAACTAAGCTTACCCAACCGTATTGTCATGGCCCCCTGCACACGAATGATGGCAGAGAACCAGACGATCAGCGAAGAAAGCGCCGCCTATTATCGCCGCCGCGCGGAAGGTGGAATGGC
Organism: Gammaproteobacteria bacterium; assembly: GCA_018656865.1. Lineage (GTDB taxonomy): Bacteria > Pseudomonadota > Gammaproteobacteria > Pseudomonadales > Azotimanducaceae > UBA9659. Next base: position 3,862 of record JABHYO010000217.1, read on the forward strand.
ACTTATTATCACGGAAGCAACGACGATCGACCATGATGCATCGAGCGGCCATACCCGTGCACCCGCCATACATGGAGAGACATCGCTGGCCGGTTGGAAACACGTGATTGACGAGGTTCACGATGCTGGCGGAAAGATAGCGCCTCAACTATGGCATGTTGGCGCGACAAGAGACCCCGCGACCGGCCCCAACCCGACTGTCCCTGCGGTATCGCCCTCCGGCTATCTAAGCCCCGGGATCGAAGCTGGCGTTGCCATCACAGATTCCGGCATAGCAGATGTTATCTCCGCCTACGCAAAGGCCGCTGCCGATGCCAAGGCGATTGGCTTTGACAGCATTGAGATTCACGGCGCTCACGGATACCTGATCGATGCGTTTTTCTGGGATCAGGTCAATCTCCGAGATGATGAATACGGAGGACCATTGGAAAATCGAACCAGAATGGCAGTCGAAGTTGTGTCTGCTATCAGGGAAGCCGTCGGTGAGGACTTCCCGATTATTTTTCGACACTCCCAGTGGAAGTCTGGCCACTACGATTTCAAAGTCGCTGAAACACCAGAGGAAGTTGAACTCTGGCTCGGTCCTTTGTCTGATGCGGGCGTGGATATATTTCACGCATCGATGCGTCGCTTCTGGCTTCCAGAGTTTGAAGGCTCACCCCTCAATCTGGCTGGCTGGGTCAAAAAAATCACAGGGAAACCAACGATAGCAGTCGGCAGCGTGGGGCTCGACAAGGATTATTCCGGACAAAGCATTGATGCACCTACTAATGACTCAGCATCCGGCAAGCATTCCAAATCCGGCGATAGATATGCTCACTACTCGGAATTCACCGATCTTGATCAACTTGTTGGCATGATGGAGAGAGGTGATTTCGACCTGATTGCGGTCGGCCGCGCCTCGCTTGCGGAACCTGATTGGCCGAACAAGGTACGGGAAGGCAGAACCGATGAAATCGCACCCTATACAAAAGACGTCTTGAAAGAACTTTACTAAATACCCCGGCGTAGCTGGGACTAAAATAATCCAGGGAGAGATTGCATTGACCAGTCCAGCCTATCTGATCGTTTCCATCGATGTTCATGATCCAGAGGTTTTCGCCCAATATGCCGGGCAGGCAGTCCCCCTGCTTCAGGAAAATGGTGCTGAAATTCTCGCTGCTACACCAAACCTCACCATTGAATGGGGTGAATGGCCTCGGCAGCGGCTGACGCTCATCAAGTTCCCGTCCCTGCAGAAAGCTGAAGATTTCTACCGGTCAGATGCCTACCAGCCTATGAAAGCACTTCGACAGTCTGCAAGTGATGGCGAGCTGATTCTGGTACAGGGTCAACCTGATACCGAGCCGGAAACACAGAGCGAAGCAACAGCCCACTACCTGCTGGGCTCAACGACCATGAACGAAACCGGCTGGATCACGGAATACATGCAGAAAGTACCGCCGGTTTCTGCCAAATTCGGTGTTCAGGGTCTTATCATGGGTAACGACTTTACGGTACTCGAGGGGAGCTGGCCCCGAGAAAGCCTGGTACTTTTGAAGCTGCCTTCAGAAAAGGCCTACCAGGATTTCTGGTTCGGTGAAGAGTATCGGGCCATGAAAGAACTAAGGGAAGCGAACACCGTCGCAGACCATGTCTCATTCGCCGGTGTAGTGGAATAGTTTAAAGGGGCTTTGAAGCACTTAAACAGCGGGTAGCCGATCGATTTTCCAGGAAGTCGGGCAGCAACAATTGCCAGGCTCTTTATGAGCGGCTCACCAGTCCTGTAGAAACCATTGCTTCAATACATTTCTCGCTGGCAGAAAGAAATCGTGCCATGTTGTTGGGGCTCGTTCGAATATCCCCCAGCTCAATATTGTAGGTGTGCACAACGTCATGAAAGGGCAGTTGTTGCATGGCCTTCAACCATCGGGAAATTTTCGGGTAAGGCGTGAAATCAAAGAGATTGGCATAGGTAAATTGGCCAATCTCCGAATAACAGATCAGATCGGCCACCGTCGCCTGAGATCCTCCACAAAGGAATTCAGCATCATCGTAGAAATAATGTCCGTCCAGAAACCCTGAGATGACCGAGACTATCTCACCTCCTGTAACGGCCGGGTCGTCTGTCGCAAAGGACTGCGCAAGTGCATCGGACTGAAAGATACTGAGTGGGTTGGGATCACTGACAGGTAACGCAAGCGGTTTAACGACATGGGGCGCCATCAGGTGGTAAGTGGCTAGTCGCACCAGCGTGTGATGCATGTTAATAAACTGGTGCACTCTGGCCTGCTCTTCCAGGTCTTCGGGGTACATGTCACGCCACCCGTGTTTTTCACCGAGATACCAGACGATGGCTGCAGCTTCCGCGAGACAATAATCACCATCCAGAATAGAAGGCACCTGACCACGCGGATTGGTTGCGCCAGTATCAAGATTCAATTCTGCCGTTGATGCCAGAGTGAAGTTAAGCCCACCCAGCAAACAGGCCCAAAAAACGGTTCGGGAAGGCTGGCTGGCGGGATGACCATATACCGTTAGACTCATCTGAGATCTCCTCCTGATTGATATTCCGAATTGTCATGCACCAGGCTCCAAAATCCAAGAGGACAAACCTCGACTTTCCCGTTAGCTGACTTTCCCGTTAGCTGAAGAGGCGCATGATCTTCAACAATGATCTTGATCAGGCACTCACGACGATCAAACAACAGGTTAGATTCGGGGTAACGCCTGAATGAGGAGTAGCCAACACGTTCTGAATTGACTGGATCCAGCGCCAGGTATACGCTCGGGACCTCTAGACCATACCCAAAAGGTGAGCCCAGGTGGCAGACATCGCACAACTATTCAGCATGCTGAAAGACAAACCCGATTACGAATATATGCGCACCATATTCGATCGATATCGAGCATTGATGCTGGAGGGTGATGTCGACGGAATCTGCAATCTGTTCGCCCCGAATGCAGTCTGGGAAGAGCCGGTCGGCACAACACCGGCAATCGGGCATGAGGCAATCAGGGCACGATACGCGGCCGCCCTTTCAAGATCGGGTGGGACCATCACGATGGTTCCAGATGGTGTGCCACGCATCGCCGGACACAGGGCGCTGGCAAATTCAATTGCATACGCCGGTACCGGCGATAACCGCCGGGTCATCGAAACGTCCAATGTCATCGAATGTGACGAAGACGGTCTGATCACCGAAATGAAAGTCTATATAGGTCCGAACGCCATCAAACCTGCACCTGCAGATTAGCAGTCGTGATTACTGTCAGTCGTCAGCAAAAACTCAGCACCTGACTAGCTTGCCGTATACATGAGAAAGACGTGACGGACAGTTCGCTACTGATCAGGGAAGCTGAACTCTTGTCATCTCGGGGACCAACGGCGATCTGTGACGTTCGCATTAAAGACAACGTCATTGATGCGATTGGCGAACTTGAAGCTCACCCGGGAGATACCGTCATAGATGCCCGGGGTTCCCTGCTCATACCCGGACTCCACGATCACCACGCCCATCTGGTTTCCTATGCCGCTTCGCTAGTCTCCGTACCATGTGGTCCACCAGCGGTCACCAATGAAAACGAACTGGCCGAAACTTTGAACGAGAACCCTGGCCACGGCTGGCTCCGCGGCACCGGCTATCATGAAAGTGTGCTGCCAAACCTTGATCGAGGCTGGCTCGATTCCTTTGGCCCTGACAGACCAGTTCGCATTCAACATCGCTCGGGTAGGCTTTGGATCGTGAACAGTGCTGGCCTGGAAACGATACAAGAACAATCACAGATATTGCCAGATCACGAACGTGCCCGCCTGAGCGACTCAAAAGGATTGTTGTACGATGTGGACGAACTCATCAGCGACCTGACCCGCAGTGTTCCACCGCCTGTAGATCTCGCCTCACAGCAGCTGGCCCGTTTC
>JABHYO010000218.1 GCA_018656865.1 Gammaproteobacteria bacterium
CGTCTCCAGCGTCGATACCAGCGGTACAATCCTCGGTCATTCATTGAAGCTACCGGTGCTGTTAGCTCCGATTGGCTCGCTACAGGTATTTGACCCGGGAGGTGGCGCCAGCGCCGCTGAAGCGGCAGACGATTCAGGGGTCATGTGTATCGCCAGTTCGGTCTGTGAACCTGGTCTCGAAGAGATTGCCGCCTCTTCCAAGGCGCCAAAAATATATCAGCTCTACGTACGAGGAGATGACAACTGGGTCGACGATATTATCAACCGGGTTACCGCCGCCGGATATTGTGGTTTCTGCCTAACGGTTGATACAGCGGTAGTCAGCAGGCGTGAACGGGATATTGCCAAGCGCACTGCACCGACTTCTCAGCAGCCAGCCGATGGTATGCAGTTCCAGGCCGGCCTCAGCTGGGCAACAGTGGAACGCATCAAAAAAACTTTCGATATTCCCCTGATGCTCAAGGGAATCAGTCACGTTGAGGACGCCAAAAAAGCTGTCGATCTCGGTGTCGATGTCATCTATGTATCAAATCACGGTGGGCGTCAGCTGGACCAGGGTGTCGGCAGCATGAAGCTTCTGCCGGAGATCGTCGCAGCAGTAGATGGTCGGGCGGAAATTGTCGTCGATGGCGGCTTTTATCGCGGCAGCGACATCGTCAAAGCTATGGCTCTCGGCGCAAACGGCGTCGGTATAGGTCGGCTGGAAGCCTGGGCTCTCGCAGCAGGTGGGACACCTGCATTGAATCGCTGCCTGACGCTTCTTAAACGCGAAGTCTCAAAGTCATTGGCTCTCTGCGGTGTAACGAGCCTTTCCGAGCTGAACCCAGATTTTATTCGTGAAACCGACGTGGCGACAGCATCCGATGTGACCAGCGCTTTCCCGCTGCTGAATGAAGACTACCCGCCTCTGCTGGATCAGGATTTCCCCGGTTAGTCGTGCATAAAACATGACGTTTGAGACAGAAGATGCGCTGATTGAGGGCATGATTGACGGTCAGAATGATGCATTTCGTACTGCAATTTCTCGATACCAGACTTCCATGAAATTCCTTGCGATCAGCCTCGTTGGCGAAAAGATTGCTGACGAGGTTGTTCAGGAGACCTGGATGTCTGCATTGAATGCAATCGACAGGTTCGAGCGCCGTAGTTCTCTCAAGACCTGGCTGCTTCGAATCGTCGCCAATGAAGGCAAGACACGATTGCGCAAGGAAAATCGGTTGAGTTCACTCGACGCCCTTCTGGAGGCCGACCCTCATTTCACAACCCGTTTTGATAGCACCGGCCATTGGAGCCCCCTGCCTTTCCAATGGGATGAGGATTCGCCGGATGACCTGCTTACGCGGGATGAACTCAAACTGTGCATGGATGAGTTGATAACCGTTCTGCCGGACCTACAGGCCGCGACTCTCAATCTGAGGGAACGCCAGGGCCATTCGCTTAAGGAAATCTGTAACATTTTGGAAGTCAGCGAGTCCAATGTCAGAGTCCTGCTGCATCGCGCCAGACTCAGACTGTTTCGATGTATCGAACATTTCCAACAGACCGGTGAATGCTGCACCAGCATGGAGAACAAAAAATGATAACCTGCAGAGATATCTGCGACAGAGCGACTGATCACCTGGATGGAAATGCCAGCCTCAGTCAACGAATAGCTCTGCGTTTTCATCTCCTTATATGCAAAGGTTGTCGTCGCTTCGTTCATCAGTTCCAGCTAACAATTGGCGTAGCCTCATCACTCGGCTCCACCGGCGACCCAACGGACGAGGAAATCGACTCCCTCGTGGAAAGGCTCGTACGAGTCAGGAACCAGTGACCGCCGCCTTGCCCCGTCTCCATGCATGAAAACGCTCAGCAACTGCCAGCGCCCATTCTGGCTTGCGGCTTTTACGCCACTCGCTGGCTGCGAACTTATTCATCTCCAGGAACGTGGGATAGATGTGAATCGTACTGAGGATCTTGTTTAGCCCGATTCCATGTTTCATGGCCAGTGTAAATTCACCAATAAGTTCACCGGCATGTTCGGCTGCGATCGTTACACCCAGAATCCGGTCACTGCCTTTAGCCGTCAGCACCTTGACCAGACCATGAGCTTCCTCATCGGCAATCGCTCGATCCAGGTCGGCCACATCATAGGTTGTGACCTCATATTCAATGTGTTGCGACATTGCCTCTCGTTCGTTCAAACCAACCCTGGCAACTTCCGGCGAACAGAAGGTGGCCCAGGGTATGACTGAATAGTCGACCCGAAATTTTTTAAACACACCAAAAAGAGCATTCACAGACGCGTACCAGGCCATATGCGAAGCCGTGTGAGTAAATTGATAAGGGCCGGCGGCATCACCGATGGCATAGATATTCGGATAGTTGGTCCGAAGATAATCATCGACCATTACAGTACCGTTGTCGTTGAGGATGACACCCATTTCCTCGAGCCCGAAGCCACTTGTATTAGCCTTTCTGCCGACGGCCACAATAAGCTTATCGAATGGAAGGCGGGCTTCTTCACCATTACTATCGACCACAAGCAAGGTTGATCCCTCTTCCGTTTGCTCGACCGCTTCGGCGCGGTGACCTGTCAGCACCTGCACACCTTCAAGCTCGAGTTGCATCTGCACCATCGCTGAAAATTCCTCATCCTCCCGCGACAGAATATTTGGCAGCATTTCCACCTGCGTGACACGACTGCCTAGTCTGGCCAGCGCCTGGGTTAACTCGGTACCGATCGGTCCCCCACCCAGGACGACAGCCCTTTCCGGACGCTCGCGGATGTCCCAGAGATTGTCGGAGGTGAGGTAGTCGACTTTATCAATATCCTTGATAGGGGGAATGAAGGGTTCAGCGCCCGTCGCTAGAATAATATTGCGTGTAGTGATTACTTTGCCGTTGACCTGTACCTGCCAGGGAGAGAGAACTTCAGCACGCCCGATTTCCACATCGACACCCAGCCCCTGGTATCGCTCTATAGAATCATGGGGCTCAATTTCCCGTATGACCCGCTGCACCCTCTCCATGACAGATCTGAAGTCAACTACCGGGTCATTGTCGATGAACCCCAGCGTTGAACCCCGACTCTGATCATAGGCAAATCTGGCGGAGCGAATCAGCGCTTTGCTCGGAACACAACCGGTGTTAAGACAGTCCCCGCCCATGCGGTTCTGCTCGATCAGAGTAACCTTCGCTTTGACCGTCGCTGCAATCAGTGCAGCCACGAGGCCACCTGAACCCGCACCAACAACCACCATGTCGCAGTCAAAGACAGTGGGTTTCTGAAAACCACGATACACCCGTTGTGCCTTCAGCCAATCAACGATCCATTTAGCAAAGAGCGGAAAGATACCCAGCAGGACGAACGACGCAATAAGACCTGCAGAAAGCACGTCTCCCGGACTGGTGATTTTTGCCAGCTCTGTCCCCGCATTCACGTAGACAATCGTCCCTGCCAACATTCCAATTTGAGAGACGATATAGAAACGCCAGACTGACAACCGTGTCACCGACATGACGAGATTAATCAGGAAAAAGGGAAATGCCGGGACCAACCGAAGTGTAAAGAGATAAAAAGAACCCTCTTTTTCAATACCTCTGTTGATCGTACCCAGTTGTTTCCCGAATCGTCTTTCGACCTCCTCCTGAAATAGCCAACGGGCAATCACCATGGCAAGTGTTGCACCAATGGTCGAAGCAAAGGAAACGACAATTACACCCCAAAAAAAGCCAAGGATCGCGCCTGCGATCAGCGTCAGCATGATAGCGGCACCGGGCAATGAAATTGCGGTAGCTACGACATAGAAAAGAAAAAAGGCGGAAACAAATTCAATGGGGCTTTCGGCAGCCAGTTGTTCCAGCGCAACCTGCTCCGCCTTGATATTCTCCAGCGTCAGCAGCTCATTTAGGTCGAAGTAGAAAAACGCCACCACGAGCGCAGTAATTAGTGTCAGCACTATCCATCGCGATCGGGTCATCACGGCTCCTTAGTATCAGCAGGCATCTATTTAGATGTGACTGGAACCCGATTGTTACACAACTAGGCGTGACCACTGAAACCTGCCCTCACAAGTTCGCTGATACTGATACTGTCCCAGCCTGGATTAACTGACTCGATCAGCCGATCTATCTGCCTGCGGGAAACTCTTTTTAGATGCATTTCCCGCTCGACTGCCTCTTCAATGGAGTTAATGCTCTCTACATAGACAAGCTTTTGCAGAACACGCTTCTTTCGCAATCGGCGATTGATCTGAATTCGCTGACTACTGACGCCAGAAGGAAGGTCTATAGTCACACCGATTGAAAGATAACGGTGATGACGGCTTGATAATATGTACAGGTAGCAACAGGACATACTGCCAATTTTCAGCCAGCTACCGCACCAGTGGCAGTCGTCGCCGCCGACTTTCCCGTAAGTCCTTCGCCAGAACCCGAGTAAGTCAGGGGAGCCTCAGCGTCAATATACGAGTATCATTTGCCACATCTCATTCTCATAGCATGACATGTCTAATTCGAAAGCGGATGCCTGCAACAGGCTGAAAGAACTCGCAGCCAGATCGCCCGGTCTATGCATTAAGGATCTGATGGTGGAACCCGGCAGGGTTGAACAATACTCGATTTCCGCCGCTGGACTGCACGTTGATTTCTCAAAACACCTTGTCGACGACGATGTTCGTTCAGCTTTGCTCGGCCTCGCAGAAAGTGTCGGGATTCTGGACCTTGCGAAACAAGTGTTTGCCGGTGAACCTGTCAACAGAACTGAACACCGAGCCGCCCTTCATATGGCGATGAGAGAGCCTTCCCCAGATCTTGATCCGGAGACGACGAACCAGATCGTCGCGGCGCGGGAGAGGCTGAAATCGGTTAGCGATTCCATTCGAAAAGGCTCCTGGTCAGGCTCCGTCATCACCGATGTGATCAACATTGGTATCGGCGGATCGGATCTCGGCCCTCACATGGCCTGTTCGGCTTTGCGAGAGTTTTCGGACGGACCAAGATGTCATTTCATTTCCAATGTGGACGGCGCCGAACTGTTGAACCTGCTCGACGGTTTGAATCCTGAGACGACCCTGCCGATAGTTTCCAGCAAAACCTTCACCACATCCGAAACCATGGTCAATGCGCGCACGACACTAGCCTGGCTAAAAAACAGTTCGAAGCTGGCACGGCCTGAAGAGCGATGCATTGCCGTGACGGCCTATCCTGATAACGCACGAACGTTCGGAATACCTACAGATCAGATACTGACATTCCCCGAATCCATTGGCGGTCGGTATTCGCTGTGGTCGTCAATAGGCCTGCCTGTGTGTATCGCCATTGGCTACGATGCTTTTTCGGAATTGCTAAGTGGCGCAGCAGCGATGGACGATCACTTTCTATCCACACCGCCTGACAGGAACATTCCACTCACCCTGGGTCTCCTGGCCGTCTGGTACAACAACTTTCTTGGGGCGCAAAGTCACGCAGTCATACCCTATTGCCAGCGATTGCGTCTCCTCATCGATCATCTGCAGCAGTTGGAAATGGAAAGTAATGGTAAGTCTGTAACCCTCTCCGGCAACCAGGTTGAAACTGAGACCGGACCCGTCACCTGGGGCCAGACAGGCACCAATGGACAGCACGCGTTTTTTCAATTGCTGCATCAGGGCACCAGGCTCATCCCGGTTGACTTCATTGGCGTCATTAGGGACCGCTTAAGCAATAGTAGCCACCATCGCCTGCTGCTGGCCAACATGATCGCCCAGTCTGAAGCATTGATGCTGGGTGCTTCTGATGAAAATCTCCACAGGCATCTGCCCGGTAACCGACCAAGTACGACGATCCTTCTTGACGAACTCACACCGGCAACATTGGGCGCACTGATCGCCCTTTACGAGCACAGGGTTTTTACACAGGCAGCAATCTGGGATACCAACCCGTACGATCAGTTTGGTGTTGAGCTTGGCAAAACCCTGACCGGCTCCATTCTCGATGGCACTGGCGAACATGACGCATCGACCCTCAATCTGTTGATTCGAGCCGGACTGAAATAGTCCTATTCCGGTTCCTGCTGTCGAATAACAGCTGCGGCGATGAAGAGCCCTGTCAGCAAAACGATGCATATTTTAGCGGCTGAGGTATAGCTGCCAAGATGATCGACCGCCAGACTGAAAGCCGCCGGCCCCACGGCACTCGCAAAGACTGTGATGGACGTATTGAAACCCGAGACTTCGCCCAGATGAAGTGGCCCGAAAAAACGAATGAAGGCAAGGTTCGAAGTGACTCCCCAAAGCCCCCCGCCGACACCGAACCCCAGAGCCAGTACCCAGTACCCCCACTGCTCATCCAGATGAATCAGACCAATCGAACCGGTAATAAACGCTGCAAGCATGATCAACAGATATGGTTTCAACGGTGACCTGTCGACAAGATAACTGCCGACCAGGTTGGACAAAGTAGAGAAAATCGCTGCGGGAAAGAAATACCCAAATGCTGTCTCCCTGGAATGACCGGCTTCTGCAAAAATGTCGACAACATGAAATGTAAGTGCAGTGCCGAACATACCGTGCATGGCCAGGCTTAGAGAGTAGATCCAGAATACCGGATTGCGTCGAGCCTCCTGCAGTGTCCTGGAGGGAGCCTCCTTCGTTCCCGGTCCGCCGTCAACCTTGCCCCCGTCCGCATACAGCCCACAGGACTCAGGGTTATCTCTGAGAAAAACCAGGGCCAATAGGGCAAACACCAGGCCAACAACAATGGCCATGACCCACAACGACCCTCTCCATCCGAAGACGGCAATCAGGTAAGCCAGAACCAGCGGCGCCAGTGAAAAACCGAAGGAACTGACCACGCCCCGAATACCACTAACCAGGCCGCGCTTTTTCACGAACCAAAGCATCAGAACATTGCGAGAGCAACTGGTCAGAACACCCTGGCCAAAAAATCGGACTCCAAAGAAACCGAACATGATGAGCAAGAACGTCAGCCAGGTCACGCCACCCAGCATATTCGCAAGCAGATCGACGCCGCTCAGATACAGGACCATGAGCCCGAGCGCAGCCGCTGCAATTGGGATCATCACCCGACCCCCATAGCGATCGTACCAGCGCCCTGCACGGGTAAGAAACAAAGACGATCCGACCGTACCAAAAAGATAGGCCATGGACAGTTGCGTTCGACTTAAGCCAAGCACCTCGATAAAGGGATCGGTAAATACCGCCATACCCATGGTCTGACCGGGGATGCTGAACAGAAAACCCACAGTCGAGAACAACCAGACAACCCAGCCGTAGTAGACAGGGGATCGCCTGGGGTCAAACGGCCAGGTTGTGGATATCATGGAAGAAATAGGCTTGCCTGCACTTCCTCATGAATATGGGCTCGCATCTGTTCCCGCAAGTTGTTGACGCCGTTCAGGAATACGCTCATCGCCACCAGCCACTGGTAGCGACCTTTTCCTGTCAGGCAATAAAGACCGGCCTTCTTTTCGATAATACCGGTCAAGGTCAGCAGTTCCAGAGCAGCCGGGTAGGAATCGCCATAAATTGATTTCAGCTGTTTTGCCGACAGTGTGAGCCCAAAGAGTCCAGTCAACAAACCGTAGTACCGCTGCTCCCATTGCTGCAGTGGTCTGCAACGCGTGATCCCGAGATCCTGCGCTGTGAGTAGCTCATCATACCGGAGTATGGAAAACGAGTTCGCATAAAAGACACCATCCAGATAACTAAATGCCCCACTGCCCACTCCGACAAATTCATCATGGTCAACAATATACTCGTCGATTTGATCCCCATCTCTGGAAAAACACCAGACAGAGGACGGTTTGTGAGTTCCGCTCATGCCGTCGAGAATCTGGTTGTAGAAAGCACGTTCCTGCCCGAGTGAAAAAATCCCCATATCGCGAGTAACCTGGCTTCTCGTCGCTTCTGTAATCATCAACGGGTAAAAAGATGCCTGACCAACACCTGAATCCAACAGCATTTTGATGTCCTGACTGAGGGTAGCCTCTGTCTGACCAGGCAGATTGAAGATCATGTCGACGTTCACGGTCGAAAATTTACCTTCAATCCCGGACAGCCTTGCCTGAATTTCTCGACCTGTGCCATAGGTATCGAGACGGCCCATGCGATTGAGCTGTCGATCATCAAAACTTTGAACACCGACAGACAGACGATTGACGCCACAGGCCAGCAATGCATCCGAAGTGCGAGCGTCGAGATGATCCGGGTTGGTTTCAACGGAAATAGATTTGATATCAAACAACCTATTCACCAGATTTAGCGTTGATACCAGCTCCGGGATATTAACGGTCGGTGTACCGCCGCCTACGTAAACATCACTGAAATTGAATCCCAGTTCGGCATAGGCTTTTATCTCTGCTCGCAGGGCACCAAAGTACCTGGTTGCCAGATCAGCATCATAGACCACCCGATGAAACGAGCAGTATGGGCAAAGCCTGGCGCAAAAAGGGATGTGCACGTAGAGCAGATATGAACGATCCGCTTCCGGAACTGGCTGCAGCAAAGAACTCTCATCGCCGAAACTCAGCAATCGATCTGCGGCCCTGTTCAGCAACCAACGATTCATCAGCATAGTAGCCGACGCTCTATAGAAAGATACGCTACCGTACTATATCTATGGCTCTAGGATTCATCGTTCGCGGCTTCAGCAACAGCTGCCGCAGCTACCTCCAGACACAGCTCACCCATACGAAGTTCACCACCCCGGGTCTGTGCTCCCATCTCCATGGCCTTGCGCATATTACGCTGAGCACCATCAGTGCGCAGCGTCTGCTGAAATAAATAAGCTTCTTCCAAAAGGCCATTCTCCCATGGCAGTTCCGCATTGTTGACCGATGCCTTACAGAGGCCAATGGCTTCTGCCGGCCAGGTAGCAATCCGTTTCGCCAGACGATCAACGAATCGATCGAGCTCTTTATCTGTATCGAATATCCTGTTCAGGAAACCCCACCGTTCCGCGGTCTCAGCATCAATGTCATCGCTGCTGAGGCAGATTTCCATGACCCTGCCCCGTCCCACCAGGCGAGGCAACCGCTGGGTACCAGAGCCACCGGGAAGTATTCCGAGCGCTACTTCCATCTGATTAATGATGGTTTTGCCTCTTAACCCGTATCTCATGTCACATGACGAGGCAAATTCATTACCGCCGCCTCCGGTTCGACCGGCCATTTTGACGATTGTTGCCTTCGGCATGGTTCTCAGTCTTTCGCACATCAGGTGAAAATCCGACATCTGCTCACTCTTTTCCGCTGGACTGTCGACAGGGAACTTCAGAATAAGCTCGACGTCGAAGTGTGCGATGAAGAAATCCGGATCCGCGCTCTGAAAGACAACCACTTTGGCGGCTTCATCCTTTTCTACTTCCTCTGTGAACTTTACCAGATCCAGATATAGGGGCAGCGTCATGACATTCACCGGTGGATTGTTCACAGTTGCTGTGACAACTCCACTATCTTGCACCACTTCCAGCGTTGAATACTCGTATGCCATGGTCTTCCCCTCTGATTTAGTTCAGCCTATTTGCTTCCTGATTTACGGTCAAGGTACTGGATGGCATGCTAAAACTCACCTATGATATTTCCATTCAATCATGGACTGAGTCGTGCGCTACTATCTGATTCTGATTTTCTGTTTTTCACTGCCCTGCCAGGCTGCCCAGTCGCTCCGAATATTGCTCACCAACGATGACGGTTACGAATCGATCGGTATTAATGCCATGCGCAAGGCGCTGA
>JABHYO010000101.1 GCA_018656865.1 Gammaproteobacteria bacterium
ATAATCACCAAGTCCCGATATGGTGGTGTGCATGTCGGCACCTCCGAGATCTTCCTCATTGGCATCTTCACCGGTTGCCATCTTGGTGAGGGCAACGCCACCGAGAAAAACCTTGGACTGATTTTTGATAAAAATGTTGTAGTCGCTCATACCCGGTTGATAGGCACCGCCAGCAGTCGATGCGCCAAAAACGACCGAGATAGTCGGGATTCGCATCTTCGAGAGTTCAGTGATCTCATAAAAAAGACGCCCACTCTCGGCGAAATGGCTGAGCTCCCCCTGGATGGCCAATTCTGGATCGCCTCCAGCTTCACCGCGAAGGTCGGCTCCGGCCGACTCAACAAACTGAACATAAGGCAGCCGGTTAATTCGAGCTATCTCGAGACCGCGCATCAGTTTCTTGCCGTTGAATTGATTGAATGCACCGGCGCGAACAGACGGGTCGTGTCCTAGAATCACACATTCGACATTCTCGATGACCCCCACACCGACGACAAAACCGGAACCAATTGCAAAAGGAGAGCGCCAGCCTGCCAGTGGGCTGATTTCCAGGAAAGGGGAGTCCCTGTCCAGTGCGTGGGAAATTCTTTCCCTGATAGGCATCTTCTCTCTTGAGCGGAGGCGGGCAATGGCTTCTTCACCTCCGCCTTCAGCTGCTTCCCCGAGGAGGTCCTCCACCAGGTCCAGCATCTTCATCATATCGGCTTTGTTCTGCTGGAAGATTTCCGATCGGACGTCCAGCTTTGATTCCAGAACAGGCATGGTTTTTCTTCCTGTGTACCTCACTCGAGGGCATCAAAGTAACACAGTTTATTGTGCAAAAAAAACCTTCCGGATGGCTTTTTATGGTGCGGTATTGTGATAGATTGACCGGCATTATTGAGTTGGAGTGGCGATGTCGGAAGTCGGGTTACAGCAGGCGAAAAGCCAGCGAGCGAGAAAAGCAATCTGTGAGGCAACCATCGGTTCACTGGTGGAAATCGGCTATTCAGAAACTTCTCTCAATCGGGTTGCCGCCGCTGCCGGATTTTCAAAAGGTGCCCTGCAGCACCACTTTCCCACCAAGGAAGATCTCATCGCCGCCACGGTGGATGAACTGTTGACCCGTACAGAGGCCAAATCCGAACGTCTGCGGGCAAAAAGCGTCGAAAGTGCACTGCTGCAGGCGTGGGTTCGATTCATCAACACGCCTGCCTATCGTGCCCTGATGGAAATACTCAGTGCGGCGAGGACAGACAAGGCGCTGCAGAAAAGGCTTTCTTCTGACCTGGTTGAGTGGGGGCGAAAGCTGGATCAACAAAGTCTGGATCAGTATGAAGCCGTCAGCGGTAGTGAAGAAGAAGTGATCATGTTGCTCAATATGACGCGGAGCTTCATGCGCGGGTTGTTGTTGCAAGAACGATACGGCGTCAGTCAGGAGCAGACAGACCAGTACGTAAAACAGTGGATCAGTATGGTCGCGCCCATGCTGAAATTTAAAGGTGACTAAAAGGTGACTGGATGACTGACATGACAGAGAAAGAGCTGGTGGAATTCAGGGCTGAGGTTGCTGCCTGGTTTCGTGACAATGCACCTGACGATCCCGGGTTCCTGCTGCCGGAAACCTTTATGGAAGTGGGGACTGATGAACAGTTCGAATTCTTGAGAGATTGGCAGCACAAAGTTTACGAAGCCGGTTACCTGGGTATGGCCTGGCCGAAAGAGTACGGAGGTGGTGGCAGGCCACAGATTCTGCAGGACATTGCCACTCAGGAGATGGCGAAGGCACGGGTGCCATTTATGACCAATACCATTGGCCTCAATTGGGCCGGGCCCCTGATCCTGAAGATGGGGCGAGAAGAGGACAAGAAACGATACATAAAGAACATTCTCAGCGCCGAGGATATCTGGTGTCAGGGTTTTTCAGAACCAGATGCAGGTTCGGACCTGGGCAACTCGCAGTGCCGGGCTGTCAGAGATGGCGACGAATATGTTCTCAATGGCTCGAAGATCTGGACCAGCCTCGGCACCTACGCCAGGCACATGATTCTCCTGGCGCGTACCTCGACGGAAGGATCGAACAAGTATGCTGGGTTGAGCTACTTTCTGGCACCAATGAACGTACCTGGTATTGACCCGAAACCTATCCAGAAACTCACCGGCGAGTACGGTTTCTGTCAGACCTATTTTGATAATGCCCGTATCCCGGCGGACTGCCTGATGGGGCAGGAAGGCGAAGGCTGGAATATCGCCATGGTTACCCTGACATTTGAGCGTGGGGCAACCGGGGGGCAGGCGGGCGGTATCTCGTCTATGGAGCTCACCGTTAATGATGTCGTTGAGCTGGCACGCAGGGTGAAGCGGAACGGCAAGCCTGCGATTGAAGACCCTGACGTTCGTCGCCAGCTCGTCAACTTCTTGATCGAATCGAAGAGTAATCGATTAATGGGTGTTCGATCGACGATACCGGCTCTAGCCAGCGAATGGCCGACGGCAGTAATGATGTCTGGCAAGCTGCGGGCTAGTGAACTGAATCGACGACTGAGCAGGTTTGCCCTGTCGATGCTGGGTGCCAACGCTGCGAGGTTTGTATCTGATGAAGCAACAGACGGCGGCAAATGGCAGCGAGGCTACTTCAATGCTTTCTCTGCCACTATTGGTGGCGGTACCAGTCAGATTCAGAAGAATATTATTGGCGAGCGTGTGCTCGGACTGCCGAAAGACTAGGGGCTTCCAACGATGATTAAATTTACAGATGAACAATCCATGTTGCTGGAGACGGCGGCTGATTTTTGTCGCAACCACGGCCCCATTGAAAAAGTAAGGGCGTCTCTGGATGCCGACGATATTGACCGGGGGCTCTGGCAGGAAATGTCAGACCTTGGCTGGCTCGGTATCAATGTGCCGGAAGAGTATGGTGGCCTGGGGTTGGATATCAGCAGCATCGTACCTGTCGTTGAAAGTATGGGGCGGTATCTTCTGGGGTCGCCCTACGTGTCTTCAGTTTTAGTCGCAGAGTGCCTGGCGAGCTGTGGATCAGACAGTCAGCGCAGTGAGTGGTTGCCCAAAATTGTTGCTGGGACCATAGGGACATTCGCGCTGACTGAAGAAGACGGTAGCTGGGTCCTTGATGATATTGAAGCTGTTGGTACCGTCAGCGACCAGACCCTCCATCTCACGGGTACCAAGATGTTTGTGACAGACGCGGATGTAGCAGATCTGATTATTGCGTCCGTTAAGATCGATGGCGCAGTGCGTCTGGTCCTGATTGAACGGAACCAAATTCCGCCGGGTAACCTTTCGAGGGAAGTTGTCATCGACCAGACCCGTCGCAGTTTCCGGCTCAATCTCGATGGTATCGAGATTAGTGCCAGCCAGGTTCTTGCCGGCTCAGACCTCAAGGCTATCGAGCTGAATTCGATGTTGATGCTTTGTGCCGAGATGAGCGGAGGTCTTACCGGTGTGCTGCAGGTCATCGTTGAATATCTCAACACTCGCAAAGCATTTAATCGACTGATCGGCAGTTATCAGTCGCTAAAGCACCCATCGGCAGATATTGTACTCAGCCTGGAAGCGGCGAAATCGCACCTCTACTACGCGGCGACGTTGGTGTCGGACGGCGATGATAACGCTGAAACAGCCATACGAATGGCCAAGGCACAGGCATCTGAGGCTTTTGCTTTTGCCGGGGACCGAGCTGTGCAGTTTCATGGTGGTTTCGGTTTCACTTTTGAGTGCGATGCCCAGCTTTTTCTGCGTCGTGCACTCTGGTGCCAGTATCAGCATGGTGATGAAAACTATCACTGCCGGTTGCTGGAGCCTCTATTGTTGGATCAAGCTGTATAAAAGAAGGAAGACTATGCGCGTACTGACGTCTATTTCGGGACACAACCTTCGCGATGTCGGCAAGTTTGCCAGGCAACTCGAAGGAAACGGGTTTTCTGGCGCGACGACACAGGAAAATCGTAGCGATGCCTTCCTGCCGCTTGCGGTTGCCGCGACCGAGACAGATCGTCTGCAACTGCGTACCAGTATTTCTATCGCCTTTGCCCGTTCACCGATGTCGAGCGCCATGATGGCCTGGGATATCCAGGCCGCATCAAATGGCAGGTTCACACTGGGGCTGGGCTCGCAGGTCAAAGGTCACAATGTTCGACGCTTCAGTGTGCCCTGGAGTCCGCCCGCACCGAGAATACGTGAGTATGTTCAGTCTGTCCGGGCTATCTGGGACTGCTGGCAAAACGATGCGAAGCTCGATTATCAGGGTGAGCACTATCAGTTCACACTAATGACCCCAAATTTCACGCCGGAAAAACTTACCTGTGCTCTACCGAGGATCGAGATCGCTGCCGTCGGACCAGTGATGATGAAAGTTGCCGCAGAAGAATGCGATGGTGTGATGCTTCACGGGTTCTGCACGAAGAAGTACCTGGAAGACGCCGTTATGCCCAGACTGCAGGGCGGGCTGAAGACCGCCGGAAAATCCAGAGAAGACTTCGAAATTTCAGGGGGCGGTTTTGTTGCAACAGGACCTGATGATGAGGCGGTTCAGGAGTTGTTCGAGTGGGTCAGGATGAGAGTGGGTTTTTACGGTTCCACCCCATCATACTGGCCGGTGTTCGAAGCCCATGGTCTGGAAGACCTGGGGCACAAGCTCAACGACATGTCGAAAAAAGGTCAATGGGATGCAATGACCCGGGAAATATCCGACGATGTTGTGCGCCTGTTTACTGCCGTTGGGCGCCATGACGAACTTGTTGGCGCTATAGAAGATCGGTTCGGAGGGCTGGCCGATATCGTTGGCCTGCCGGCGGATACGCCACCAGATGTGGTTCAGGATGTGAAAGCCATCAACTGTCCATTCAGGTCATAAAGATTTTGATTAGGTGGTTGTCTGGCCTGTTCAGCATTCTGCTGTTGTTAACGCTGGCCTTCCTTCATTTCATTCTTCCAGACAGGCTGGAGCAATCCTTTAATCGTAATCTGCCTCACGATGATTACGTCATTCGACCCGAAGTACAGTCATTTCACGACACGCTGTTTGTCACCGATTTGCATAGTGACTCTCTGCTTTGGAAGAGAGACCTGTTAGAGGAATCAGAAACCGGTCATGTGGACCTGCCGCGTCTGCAACAGGGCAATGTTGCGGTGCAGGTATTTTCAGCGACGACGAAAAGTCCAGCGGGGCAGAACTATGCCAGCAATACCAGTGATTCGGACAACATCACGCTGGTGGCCATGTCCATGTTCTGGCCAGTCCGTACATGGATGAGTCTTTACGAACGGGCCATCTATCAGGCCAGGAAACTAAGTACGTTTGCTGATCGCAGTAATGGCGAATTGCTGTTTGTGACATCAAAGCAGGACTTTGAGCATTTTCTTGTCCGCCGTGACGCCGGTGAAAAAGTGGTTGCCGGGCTCTACCTTATTGAGGGTGCACATCCGCTGGAAGGCAGGGTGGATAATCTTGACGGGCTGGTAAAAGAAGGGATGACCATCTCCGGTTTCACGCATTTTTTCGACAACCTGCTTGGTGGGTCATTGCACGGACAAAGCGGGGAGGGGCTGACGGATTTCGGCCGAGCCGCACTTCAACGAATGGGAGAGCAGGGTGTGATTGTCGACATTGCACATGCGTCACCGAAGATGGTTGAAGACATACTTGATGCCTCTGACAGGCCGGTGCTTCTGTCGCATGGTGGCGTCAAAGGTTCCTGCGATGTCGGGCGAAACCTGGACGATAGTTTGATGCGGCGCGTTGCGGCGGAAGGCGGGCTGGTCGGAATCGGCTACTGGGATGGTGCCGTCTGCGATGTCACTCCGGAGGGAATCGTCAGCAGTATTCGCTATGCAATTGATCTTATGGGTGTAGATCATGTTGCACTCGGTTCGGATTACGACGGTGCGACTGCGGTGCTGATGGATACCTCGGAACTGGCGGTTCTAACTCAGACCATGATCGATCAGGGATTTGCGGAGGAAGAAATCAGGAAGGTGATGGGAGAGAACGCTCGACGGTTCTTGCTTGAAAACTTACCTGAACGAGACTGACCGACTAGTGGCCTAACTAGCGGCCTATCAGTGACAGGAATTCCATACGAGTCGATTGATTGCTGCGGAAAGTCCCCAGCATAACCGATGTTTTCATGACCGAATTCTGTTTTTCCACACCTCGCATCATCATGCACATATGCTGCGCTTCAATAATTACTCCGACGCCTGATGCGTCAGTAACCTCCTGAACGGCTTCGGCGATCTGGCGGGTGAGGTTTTCCTGAATTTGCAGTCTGCGGGCATATAACTCAACGATTCGAGCGACCTTAGATAGACCCAGTACTTTTCCCGTCGGCACATAAGCGACATGGCATTTGCCGATAAAGGGCAGCATGTGATGTTCGCACATGGAGTAGAGTTCGATGTCCTGGACCACGATCATTTCACTGGCATCGGATTCGAACAGGGCACGGTTGACGACCTGATCGAGTGTCTGTCCGTAGCCGCGGGTGAGGAAAGCCATAGCTTTGGCCGCCCTTTCCGGTGTGTCGAGCAGGCCTTCGCGGTTCGGGTCTTCGCCGATCTGCTCAATTATGGTTCGGAATTCTTTTTCCATCTGCTCTCCGGTCAAAAAAGGTGCTAACCCTAAGGCATTGTTATCCAGAGGTAAAGCAGGAGGACAATCGTATATAATGCCGCGGCGATCAATGGGAGCAAGGCATGCCTGGCAGCAGTATTGGCGAGATGTTTCGCGTGGCCACCTTCGGTGAAAGTCACGGGCTCGCGCTCGGCTGTATAGTCGATGGCTGCCCGCCTGGACTTGAATTATCAGAAGCTGATATTCAGGTTGATCTGGATCGACGCAAACCAGGGACCAGCAAGTTCACGACCCAGCGCAACGAGTCTGACCGGGTAAAAATTCTGTCCGGCGTGTTTGAGGGAGTGACAACGGGTACTTCAATCGGTCTTGTGATTGAGAATGAAGATCAGCGTTCCAAGGACTACAGTGAGATCAAAGACAAGTTCAGGCCTAATCACGCAGACTTCACTTACCAGCAGAAGTACGGCATCAGGGATTATCGCGGCGGAGGCAGAGCTTCTGCGAGAGAAACCGCCGCGCGGGTGGCTGCCGGTGCTATTGCCAAAAAATACCTGCAGGAAAAACACGCCATAGTCATTCGCGGCTATCTGGCGCAGATGGGTGATATTCAAATTGAACAACTGGACTGGGATCAGGTCTCTGCCAATCCTTTCTTCTGTCCCGATGCTTCCAAGGTCGAAGCGATGGAGAGTCTGATCGAGCAACTCCGGCGGGACGGCGACTCTATCGGTGCGAAAGTCACCGTTGTTGCTGAGAATGTTCCTGCAGGTCTGGGCGAGCCGGTATTCGACAGGCTGGATGCTGAAATTGCCAAGGCGTTGATGAGCATCAATGCCGTCAAGGGTGTAGAAATAGGGACAGGTTTTGATGTGGTGACAGGGCGCGGTACCGAGCAGCGCGATGAAATCACGTCCAATGGATTCACGTCGAACCACTCCGGTGGAATTCTGGGGGGTATTACCACTGGTCAGGATATTGTGGCCAGTATCGCGCTGAAACCGACTTCGAGTATCACGACGCCAGCGAGAACCATCGATATTGAAGGCAGGGATACTGAGATTGTGACCAAGGGGCGGCATGATCCCTGTGTCGGTGTGCGGGCCACACCCATTGCCGAAGCCATGATCGCTATCGTTCTGATGGACCACCTGCTGCGTCATCGCGGTCAAAATGCAGAGGTCGAGCAGTCGCCACCCTTTGGTCGTTGAGCGGGTAGACCTCACCCGAGCAATCGTACAAGTTCGGACGAAAACTAGTCGTAGTCTGAATCCCCTCGTAGAAATTCGATAAACACCTGACCAGCATTCGACAGCGTGCGATTGACGTGATGAATGACACCGAGCGTGCGCTCGATCGGGTGATCGATATCAAGCAACACCACATCGTCATCAAGCATGGTTTTCGGCAGAACGCTCCATCCGAGTCCGACACCAATCAGCATTTTGATGGTTTCAAGGTAGTTTGTAGACATACCGATGGTGAGTGGCAGGTCGTTGTCTTCGAAAATGCCTTTGACGATCCGCCCGGTAAAGGTCGTCATATCAGGGAGGATGGCTGCATATTCAGCCAGGTCTGCCAGCTTCAGGTCATGAGTCTGACTGAGGGGATGCTGCTTTGCCGAGACAAAAACCAGTTCATCGCGCCAGATGGGCTCGGCAATCAGCCGTTCATGAACGGTCGGCGCCAAAGTTGCGATGGCCATTTCCAGTTCGCCGTGAATAATTCGCTCATGGGCCACTTCGGAATCCATGAAATGAAGATCCAGGGTCACCTGGGGATGGGCAGAGACATAGCGTCGAAGAACCGAGGGTAGTCGCCATAGACCAGCATGATGGCTTGTCGCGAGGGAGAGCTGGCCGGAAATGTCCCCGCTCAGATTGCGAATTGCCCGTTCCGTGTCTTCAACCTGTTGCAGGATCTGGCTGGCGCGGGTTGTGAGAGCCTGCCCTGACTCGGTCAAACGGACCGTACGACCGATTCGATCGAAAAGACGGGTATCCAGTTGGTGTTCCAGGAGTGCTATCCGTTTGCTGACAGCCGGCTGGGTTAGATGAAGCCGGTCTGCAGCGTGGCTGAAGGAGCCGGATTCAGCCACGGCAAGAAATGCTTTGAGACTGTCTATATCCAAGATTGGCGCTCGCTTGTTTCAGATTCCTAATTTTCATCGAAAACATGATAAATATGAATTGTTTTTATATTAAACGGTCCGATAAACTCCCGCCTTTTAGCAGGTAGAGGACCGGAAAATGAGTGAATACGATGTCGCCATCGTTGGCGCGACTGGTGCGGTGGGTGAAGTCATGCGGGAAATACTCGAAGAAAGGGAATTTCCGGTCAGAAACCTGCATTTGCTGGCAAGTGAACGCTCTGCGGGATCCAGGCTTCAGTTTCGTGGTAAATCCATTACCGTTGAGGATCTGTCGACTTTTGACTTCAGCCAGACGCAGATCGGACTGTTTTCCGCCGGTGGTTCGATTTCTGCCGAATTTGCACCCAAGGCAGCAGAACAGGGCTGTGTCGTTATCGACAACACGTCCCATTTTCGCCGGGACCCGGCAATTCCTTTGATCGTACCCGAGGTTAATGGGCACAGAATCGGGGACTTTGGGGACCGAAGAATCATTGCCAACCCTAATTGCTCCACCATTCAAATGCTGGTTGCCCTAAAACCCATCTATGATGCGGTAGGTATTACCCGGGTCAATGTCGCGACCTATCAGGCCGTATCTGGCGCAGGTAAGCGCGCGATCGAGTCTTTGGCAACCCAGACCGCGAAGCTGCTCAATGCACAGCCCATTGATAATGATGTTTTTCCACAGCAGATCGCCTTCAATGCGCTGCCTTGTATCGGCGATTTTCAGGAAAACGGCTATACCGACGAAGAGATGAAAATGGTCTGGGAGACGCAGAAAATTTTTGAGGATGATGACATTCTGGTGAATCCCACCTGTGTCCGAATCCCGGTCTTTTATGGCCACTCCGAGGCCGTTCATATTGAAACCAGAGAGCCGATTTCTGCAGAAAAAGCGAAGGATTTGCTCGCTTCAGCTGCCGGTGTTGAGGTTATCGATGAAACTGCAGATCCCGATTTTCCGACGCCGGTTCGGGATGCGGCAGGAACTGACCCGGTTTTCGTCGGCAGAATCCGGGAAGATATCACCTCAAAGAGGGGCTTAAACCTCTGGATTGTCTCCGATAACGTCCGAAAAGGCGCTGCTCTTAACAGTATACAAATAGCTGAAGTTTTGCTAAAACATCTGCAATAAGCGATACTTAAAGCAACATTTAGAGATCATTTCGAGGTTTAACCGTCAGGTTAGTGATAACCGACGGTTTTTTGGTATGTGCAACATCATGCCGATCGCCTACTAAATGAAGTCGGGGTAATAGAGAGGAATGATAATGATACGAAGGCTTCAGTTGCTGGCAGCAACACTCTTTGCTCTCTATTGCAGTACTGCATTCGGTGTCGGACTTGGCGAACTGGAACTCAGGTCAGCCCTGAACCAACAATTCGATGCTGAAATCGTTCTGACCAATGTCGGCGCACTACAACAGGATGAAATACTACCGAATCTGGCTTCCCAGTCAGATTTCGATCGGGTCGGGGTTGACAGAAACTACCTGCTGACTGATCTCCGTTTTAAAGTCCAGCCTGGTGACGATGGCAAATTTGTTGTCCTCATCACCAGCAGCAAGCCTATCATCGAACCCTTTCTCAACTTTATCGTCGAAGTTATCTGGCCTACAGGTCGAATACTGCGCGAGTACACTGTGCTACTCGATCCGCCCATCTTTGGTGCCGGGGGTGTTGAAAAGATAGAGCCAGGAGAGGTTGATCGTGCACAACCGGGTACATCGACCGGAAGTTCGAGAACAGAACGCCGTCAGATCCCTGCCGCACCATCGGTTAGTGCCGGTCGAACGGAAGGGGTAGTCACCCAGGACGACGAGTACGGACTAACCGGGCCTGGTGACACGCTCTGGACTATCGCGCTTAAGGTACGACCAAGTGCGTCTGTTTCTGTTCAGCAGACCATGCTGGCTCTGCAGAGGGCCAATCCTGAGGCATTCATCAATAACAATATTAACCTGCTCAAGGCTGGCCATGTTCTGAGGATCCCGGACCTGAGTGAGATTCGTACCGAGACAACCCAGGAAGCTATTGCCGAAGTCAGGGTGCAGAATGAGGAATTTGATGAGTACAAGACCGGTGAAGTGACTCAACTCGATGCTCGCAGAACAGCGAGAAGGCAAACACC
>JABHYO010000095.1 GCA_018656865.1 Gammaproteobacteria bacterium
AGGGCATCCTGCTGCCGGAAGATCAGATTTTTGCCTACGATGATGACGGCAACGTCTATCTCATCGTGACCCTTACCGGTCAGACCCAGGGAGCACCAGCCGAGTCATTCACGCTCTATAAGGTTGAACTCGACCCCGGTATCGAAAAGTCGCTGAAGCCGCCGATGAAACCTGCCCCGCAGATGTATGGTTACCGGCCAGCATTCATGCGGATGAACTCAGCCAGCGGCGAAGATTAACAGTTTCTGACCGGACAGAGTGCGCCCCGGTCAGGAGCGAGCCTAACGAACTCTTTCGATGATCACACCGACATCGTCGGCACTCTCCAAAGCACCCGGCTTGCCGATTTTGAGTTGTAAACGTTCGATTGGGAATTCGGAAAGCAGCAATTGGGCCAGGTTTTCTGCGACTGCTTCTATTAGAAAATAGCTGCTGTTCTCGACAAACTCGATCGTCCGTTTTGACACTGCATCGTAGTCAAGCGCATCGGTCACCGAGTCGCTCTTACCTGCTGCACTGTTGTTGAAAGACATATTCAAGTCGATATTGAGTTCCTGTCTGATGTCGCGTTCAGAATCGTAGACGCCGATTGTCGTGAAGACACTTAAACCATGAATGTAAACAGTATCCATCAGTTCAATTCCGTCATGGGCCAGCGTGGTCTGACATCGATCGAGAGGCTTTCGGTGCTGCCATCCTGAAGACGCAGGAAACCAGCATAGGCAATCATGGCGCCGTTGTCGGTGCAGAGATGCAGCGGCGGACAGTAAACCCTGACCTGCTTTTCTTTGGAGAGTTTTTTCAGCCGTTCACGTAGTTCCAAGTTGGCGCTGACACCGCCTGCGATGACGAGACTGGCCAGTCCGGTTTCGGTGAGAGCTCGTTCACACTTGATTCGAATGGTATCAACCACCGCTTCCTGGAATGCGGCAGCGATGTCGGCGCGGTCCTGATCGCCAAGATTATCAATACCGTTGACCGTATTCATGGTGAAGGTTTTGAGACCGCTGAAACTGAAGTTAAGCCCTGGTTTGTTGGTCATTGGCCGGGGGAAAGTGAATCGGTCCCGGCGACCTCTTGTGGCTAGTTCAGCAATGGCTGGTCCACCCGGGTAAGGCAGCCCAAGCATTTTTGCGACCTTGTCGAAAGCCTCACCTGCCGCATCGTCCTGGGATTCTCCCAGTAATTCATAGTGAAGAGGACGCTGACAAGCCATCAATTGTGTGTGGCCCCCTGAAACCAACAATGCGACAAAGGGATACTCCGGTGGGTCGTCGGCAAGACGTGCCGCCAGCATGTGACCCTCCATATGATGAATTCCAATGGAGGGAAGGTCCCACGCCAGTGCGAGAGACTTTGCGACTGAAGCACCAACGAGGAGAGCGCCGATGAGTCCGGGCCCGGCCGTGTAGGCAATACCATCGATATCTCCCGGTAGCAGACCGGCATCCTGAATGGTTTGATGAATCATTGGCAGGGGTCGGCGAATATGATCTCTCGAGGCGAGTTCAGGCACGACGCCGCCGAACTCTCGATGCAGCTCGACCTGACTGTACAGGTGATTGACAACGACACCTTCGTCGCTGTTATAGATGGCTATACCTGTCTCGTCGCAGGAGGTTTCGATTCCGAGGACGTTCATGATTCTCAGGAAGGATGTAACGTGATGCATATTACTGATTTTTATGGGAAAAATCTTCAGCCGTGGCATGGCCATGGCCTTGTCTTGGCCTTTGCATTTGAAAGGGATTGAGGCTAGAATTCGCGTCCTTTGAAAAGCCCATTGGAATCAAGACTTAATGCCCTACGTTAAAGTCAAAGAAAACGAGCCATTTGATGTTGCGCTGCGCAGATTCAAACGATCCTGCGAGAAGGCCGGCATCCTAGCAGAAGTAAGACGTCGCGAGTTCTACGAGAAGCCTACAGCCGTTCGCAAGCGAAAAGCTGCAGCTGCGGTTAAACGTCACGCCAAAAAGGTTCAGCGCGAAACGCGCCGAATGGAACGACTCTACTAAATTCCTACCCGGCCGCAATATGCGGTGATAAGTTTCATGTCTGAAACGATCATCAATCAGGTATCCGATCAGGTCAAAACGGCGATGAAAGCCCGTGACAAAGCGCGCCTGGCTGCTTTGAGGCTCATGATGGCCGAATTTAAGCGCGTGGAAGTCGATGAGCGGATAGAACTTGATGACGACCGCGTACTAACGATTCTGGACAAGATGAACAAGCAGCGAAAAGATTCGCAGAAGCAGTTTGCTGACGCGGGCAGGAATGATCTGGCCGATCAGGAAGCCTTTGAGCTGGCCATTATTGCCGAGTTTATGCCAGAGCAGTTGAGTTCGGATGAGATTGCAGGTCTTGTTAAAGCGACTATCGCTGAAATGGGCGCTGGTGGCATGCAGGATATGGGCAAGGTTATGGGCGCCCTGAAGTCAAAAGTCCAGGGTCGTGCCGATATGGGTCAGGTCTCCGGTCTGGTCAAAGCGAACCTCGGCTGACCACTCCCCAGGCAAGTTATTGCGCAACCTCGAAAGCTCCTACATGACTGCCTTTTCGCTCGGGTTTTCGATTCAGGACACCCCAGTCTTGCACTCGGGTAAGGTGAGTGACATTCTTTCCTATCAGTTCAGCGGAAGTGTAACCGACAGGTGATTCCTCAGGAATTCATTGAAGAAGTACTCGCGCGCACGGACATTGTCGAAATTATCGAGGGACGTGTTGTCCTGAAGAAATCCGGCCAGAACTATTCGGGGCTTTGTCCGTTTCACGATGAGAAAACACCTTCTTTTTCTGTAAGTCAGGATAAGCAGTTCTACTACTGCTTTGGTTGTCAGGCATCGGGCTCGGCACTTAAATTTCTGCTGGAATTCGATCGGATGGATTTCATTTCGGCTGTTGAGTATCTGGCGCAAAAAGCGGGACTTGAAGTACCGAGAGACCGGCAATCGGATGATGGTGAGTCGAGAAAGCGCAAGTCGCTCTATGAGATTCTTGACCAATCCTCGGCTTATTACCGGGAAGGGCTGCGAAGTCACGAATCCCGTGTGCGGGCGGTTGACTACCTGAAAGATCGTGGAGTCAGCGGTGAAATAGCAAGGGACTATGGTATCGGGTATGCCCCACCTGGATGGGACAATCTGATGCAGAAATTGGCGGTATCGAATAATGACCGACAATTGCTGATCGATGCCGGAATGCTGACCGATCATCCTGAAGAGCAGAAAACCTACGACCGATTTCGTGACAGGATCATGTTTCCGATTCGCGACCTTCGGGGTAGAACTATCGCATTCGGTGGTCGTGTCCTGGACGCCGACGCAAAGCCAAAGTACCTGAATTCTCCGGAGACGTCTGTGTTTCACAAGGGACGTGAACTCTACGGACTTTATGAAGCTCGTAAGAGAGTGCAAAAGCTCGATAGACTGATTGTTGTCGAAGGCTATATGGATGTTGTTGCCCTCGCGCAGAATGGAGTCGGTTACTGCGTTGCCACGCTGGGTACCGCAACCAGCACAGATCATATTGAAAGGATGTTCCGGATTGTGCCCACTGTCTTTTTTTGTTTCGACGGTGATGAAGCTGGCAGGAACGCGGCCTGGAAGGCGCTCAAGTCTACGATCCCGGCGATGGAGGATGGTCGATCAGCGAAATTTCTGTTTCTTCCCGATGGAGAAGATCCTGACACCTTTATTCGTAAAGAAGGCAGGGAGGCTTTTGAGACCGCAATCGGCAGTGCACTCGGATTCACGGACTTCTTTTTCCAGACACTGGAAGAAGGTCTGGATATGAACTCTGCCGAAGGCCGGGCCGCGCTCTCCAAGTTAGCTGTCCCCCTCATGGCAGAACTGCCTGAGGGCGTTTTTAAACAACTAATTATCGATGAGCTATCTAAGCGCACAGGGTTAGCGAGCGATAGACTGGTGACTGCCTCAGGCCTTGATCAGCACCGGGGTGGTGATATTCGTCATCCCAATGTGGCACGAGCCAATCACCAACGTAGATTAAAGCTTTCGAAACTTGCGGAGCATGCACTGCTGGTGCTGTTACGGCAGCCGGATGTGGCGAAACTGCTCGACGATGAAGATCTGGTCAAACTTGAGGGGGAACCGGATTGGCAGGTTCTGGTTGAACTGGTGCGCTGGGTCCAGCAGGCTGGGGAAGTCTCCACTATGCTGCTGCTCAGTCATTATCAGGACAGCACCTATTTTGACTATCTACGCCAGCTGGCGGAACAGGATCCAATGCTCTCTCCGGACCAACTGGCTGATGAATTCCTCGAGACACTAAGGAAGATGCTGGTTGAAGGGGATGCCCAGCAAAAACAAAGAGTTATCGATGAATTAACGGCGAAGCCGCTGTCCGCATTGACGCCTGTGGAGCGGGAAATGCTTCAGAATTACGGTAAATCAAAGCCGTAAAAATGTATGTTTCTCCATTATTAGCTAGTTTCCGTCCGAAAAAGGTAGTTCTCAAGGGTATTAGGCACGACTGCCCAATATTGTTAGTTTAGAAATCAATGGGTTATCAGGAAACTAGCACCGCGGTTTCGATTTCTCGGACAGGAATTAACTAGTTTGCAGATCTAGAACTAATCATTCCCCCTGTTTATTGATGTATTGAAATCCATACCAAAAGTGGAATAGGGGTACCCGTCTGGATATAATGGCCGGCTCTGTCAGATTATCATTCAATCCGGGTTTATTTTATGTCTAGTGGTCTAGCGCAGCAGCAGTCGCGATTAAAAGAACTGATCAGCCGTGGTCGGGAGCAGGGTTATCTTACTTACGGCGAGGTTAACGATCACCTGCCCGACGATATTACGGATCCGGAGCAGATTGAAGACATCATCGGCATGATCAACGACATGGGTATTGCCGTTCGTGAAACTGCGCCGGAAACTGACGATCTTCTGGTGAAAGGAGATTCCACTGATGAACTGGCGGCAGAAGAAGCGGCGGCCGTTCTTGTTGCCGTGGAAAATGAAGCTGGTCGAACGACTGACCCCGTCAGAATGTACATGCGTGAGATGGGCACGGTTGAACTGCTGACCCGTGAAGGCGAAATTGTCATTGCCAAGCGTATCGAAGAAGGCATTCGCGATGTACTCGATGCTGCAGGACAGTTTCCGGGTTCTGTGGCGTTTACTTTGAACGAATATGAAATGACTCAGGAAGAGGAAGGCAAGCTGGCGGACCTCCTGATCGGATTCCTGGACCCGGTTGAGTTCGTTGCACCGGCGGCCCAGGTTGTACCCGGTCAACAAAATGATAAAAAAGATGATGACTCGGAAGAAGACAAGGGTGCCGACCCGAAGCTGGCTGCAGAACGCTTTTCCATTCTGGAGAAGCAGTTCAAGAAAACCCAGCGCGCTATTAAGAAGTATGGCCGGAGTTCGAAGCAAGGCCTCAAGGAACTAGAGGCACTGGGTGAGGCTTTCCATTTCTTCAAGTTTGTTCCTCGCCACTACGATACGATAGTCGCATTAGCCAGAGAAGCGCATAACCAAATCCGCAGGCAAGAACGCCACATTATGAATACCTGTGTGCGTCGGGCGAAAATGCCACGCAAGATTTTCCTCGAGAAGTTCACTGGCAACGAGGCCGATCCCAAGTGGGCTTCGAAGCAGATCAAAGGTGGACACGACAAGCTAAAGA
Source organism: Gammaproteobacteria bacterium (assembly GCA_018656865.1). Taxonomy (GTDB): domain Bacteria; phylum Pseudomonadota; class Gammaproteobacteria; order Pseudomonadales; family Azotimanducaceae; genus UBA9659. The sequence continues at coordinate 5,658 of JABHYO010000095.1, forward strand.
AATTTGAAGACGAAATCTCTCGCGCTCAGAAGCGTATAAAGAACGCCTCCGAAGGAGTTGGGCTCGAAGTCAGCGAGATCAAGGATATCAATCGTCGCATGTCGATCGGCGAGGCCAAGGCGAGACGTGCCAAGAAGGACATGGTGGAAGCCAACCTTCGACTGGTTATCTCCATAGCCAAGAAATATACCAATCGAGGACTTCAGTTCCTCGACCTTATTCAGGAAGGCAACATCGGTCTGATGAAAGCCGTCGACAAGTTTGAGTACCGTCGGGGTTACAAATTCTCAACCTATGCCACCTGGTGGATCAGACAGGCCATCACGCGGTCGATTGCTGACCAGGCCAGAACCATCAGAATTCCGGTTCATATGATCGAGACCATCAACAAGCTCTCTAGAATCAGCAGGCAGATGCTGCAGGAGATGGGACGCGAACCGACGCCCGAGGAACTGGGTGAGCGTATGGAGATGCCAGAGGACAAGGTCCGAAGGGTACTCAAGATTGCGAAAGAGCCGATTTCCATGGAAACACCGATTGGTGATGATGAAGACTCGCACCTTGGCGATTTCCTTGATTCGGATTCCAACCTGGGTGAAGGCGCATCCGTTGGTTCGCCGGTGGATACTGCGACTGACGAAGGGCTTCGCGAAGCGACAAAGGGCGTACTTTCAGGTCTTACCGCACGAGAGGCCAAGGTGCTGCGAATGCGTTTCGGCATTGAGATGAACACCGACCATACCCTCGAAGAAGTGGGTAAACAGTTCGATGTGACACGCGAACGAATCAGGCAGATCGAAGCCAAGGCATTGAGAAAGCTGAGGCATCCGTCACGATCCGATCACCTGAGGAGTTTCCTCGACTAAGAAGAAGCCCGCGAAAGCGGGCTTTTTTTTGAATTCAAAGACCTTGACTCTCGCAACTTCAATTTCGTGTTGAAGTGGCTTCTGCAGGTTCAGCTAATCTGGCTTTCGCCCGCGCCTTCGGTGGATTCGCCACCTGCAGGCGCGTAGGCTTTCACAACTCTGTGACAAATCGCCACAAAATTGTCATAACCTGTTGACATTTGTTGTCTAGGATTACTCCCACATCAATTTGGTTTTCAGGCTCATCCGCTCAATCCCGGATGAGAAATCTATGCGTTCAATTGCAATTGTTCTATGCCTGTTAGTTCTAGCTGCAAGCTCATCTTATGCGCAGGCAGGGCAATGCCGTTTGAAATTGTATCTACAGGAGAACTTTCAGGAGACTCCTGGGCTTAACCGTACGGTTGTTGTCAGGGAATCATCAGGCCTGTATCAGGAAGGCACCTTCAGCAATAAGAGCTGGTTTGATACTCGCGCCGATAGTGACAGTGGCGCTATCACCAAGTTTCAATCGATCCGCTTCCTGGGTAATTGTCATGGTGCAGCCGCAGACATATATGAAGAGAGCAACTTTAGCGGCAGATCACTGTTCATCCAATATGAAGAGTTTCCAGATGGTATCAGTCGATTGCCAGGCTATTTATTCCAGCCAGAAAAATCCAGCTACAGAGTCCGCTTCAAAGCAAACGCGTCATGAAACCATTTCATAAATTGAACCTGGCCTCATTTCACGATTGTCCAATCGTGTTCTGTGACAATTTGTGACAAACCTCTACAACTTTGTCATAACTCTGTGACATTTGAACAGTATATTGCCTATACACCACATTTTGGAAAACAAGAAAATGCTGAAGTTAAGAACAGTCACTCCTCGGAAGGGAAACAACCATATGTGGTCACTCAGAAGTCGCAAAGCAATCCTCTTGCTGGCTTTTTGCCTGTTGCACTTGCTCGGTTTTACGCAATCGGCGCACGCATTTGACCCACAGACAACCTGCAGGGTCACGCTGTTTTATGATACCAATTTCTCAAATCCTTCACTTCCCAACAACCATACAGGGGATGGAACGCTGCCACCGTATACGAAACTCATAGGAAGAGACCAGATTGCGGAACCAGTGTTCGAAAATACTACGGCTGAGGGACCAAATCTGGACGTGTATCAGATGTACGTCCCCGACATGTTCGATGATGGCTGGGACGGATATGCGGGCGAAGTCTCATCCATACTGTTCGAACACATCGAGAACGGCGTCTATGTACCCGGCTGCGACTCATGGACGGCTATGCTCAATGACGGATTAGATTACGAGGGAGATAATTGGGTTGCGATCACCGGGAGCCTCAGCCACCTGAGCGATATCGGGTGGAACGACAGAGCCGCGAGCTTTAGGCTGATTGGACCAGCTTTTCCCTACGCCGGGAGCCCACCTTCTGGCTGCACGGTCGAGCTCTATGAACACGGTTTATCGGGAGGCGACACATGGGGGGCAAGCTCCCGCGTTACCCCGCATACATTTAGCGCCAACCATGGGGCGGGCAAGATCTCGACGATTCGTTTCGGCGGTGAATGCGGCACTACCACAGTCAGCTTATCTGACGGTAGTAACTCCATCGGCTTCAGCAACGCAGATGGCCCTGAGCATTACTTGGCTGAATACAACTGGAACGATCGAGCCACCTCCTGGAAGGCAGACTTTGACGTCGCGCCAGATCCTTCATCCCGGGGATGTATCCTCCGCATGTTTGGTGACGGCGGATACTCCGGTCCAAGCTGGGCCGTCGCCGCGAGCCAAACGCGGGGCACCATCAACGACAACAGGGGTTCGGAAAAGATTTCTAGCGTGGCATTTGAGGGCGACTGTGGGAACTCGGAAGTGATTTTCTATGACGGGCATGATCAGACTGGAGAAGAGGCATACGTTCGTGTCGCCGACGAGATGCTGCACCCCCTGTGGTTGTCGGACTGGAACGACAAGCCCCGGTCGTGGACCGCCAATTTTGTGAGTGGTTCCCCGGTGCCGACCGCCTCGAATCTCCCGGTACCTGTTTATGCTCCTTGTGAAGTGCGGCTCTACGATGGCATCTATAGCGGCACGGCATGGAGTGCGGACATCAATCAGGCGATCAAGGGTGTATACAGTTCAAGTGATGGTGCAGGGCTTGTCTCTTCTGTGGAGTTTCGCGGAGCCCTTTGCAAAGACGCTTTTCTGCACCTATATGACGTCGATCCCTCCGAGGATGCGAATGCCGTTCCCTACGTGATCAAGGTCGCAGACAGCAAACGTCGTGATCTGTCGACGCTTGGATTCAGCAACAGGACCCAATACTGGAGCGTCCATTTTTCCAATGCATCACCGACCCCTTCCCGGGTTCCTAATGTCGTCGATATGCATTACACCGATGGAGAGCGAGCACTCTCGCGGATGTTCTATAGACCCGTGGCAGACCAAGATTACCTTGTGAGGCATCGGGAGAGCCGAATCCCCGACGGTAAGATTCTCTGGACTTCAGATCCAGGGGGAAGAGACCTTCCTGCGGGAACACCGCTGGCACCCGGTTCAGCCGTACATTACACGAAGTATGCTCACCCCGCAGGCCCTCCGCCCCCCGCGCCACCGCCACCCCCGCCCGGCCCCGTTGTCACGTTTGACAAGTTTTCTGGCAAGGCGCTCGACATTGGTGCAGATAATGGTGAAATTTGGGTGATTGGCACGGACAACAATTTGTATAGAAGTTTCTTGAAAGGCTGGCAAAAGAAGGGCGGACAAGGGGCACTCATGCGGGTCGAGTCAGGCGATATCGGCATCTGGACCATCGATAAAGCCGGTGTCATCATCCCCTTCATCAACAACAGAGGAGGTTGGCAACCCCCTGTTATCGGGGTAATTCCCGCCCAGGATATAGGCTCCGGAGGGGGAGAGAACTGGATCGCTGGCCGCAATCCACCCTATGATATTCAACGAATTGATTCATATTATCAGAAGTGGGTCTGGGATGATCCCATCGCTGTCCCTGGGGGCGTCTGGCGCATCGACGTCGACAAGAACGGCAACCCATGGGTCGTCAACCAGAACGGTCAGATCTATCGCCATCTTCCAGGAGGCTGGCAGCTCTTGCCCGGGTCGGCTACTGATATTGGTTGCGGACTTAATGGGGACGTCTGGATCGCCGGTACGACTAAGGTACATGGAGGGTATGAAATGCTTCGCTGGAACGAGGGCTCGTTCGGCTGGGATCTGATACCCGAAATTGGTGGTGTGGCGGTCACCGTCACAGCGATGACTAGGGGGCAACCGTGGGTTGCTGCGGACGATGGCACAATTTATTGGGGAACGCTGAATAAGGACTCCCCGGTAGTCCCCCTGCCTGCAAGCCATCCTCTCGTGCCCGACGTCACGGGGAAGACGACTACCGCCGCTGTTTTGGCAATCGAGAACGCAGGTTACGTGGCGTCGAATTCCGGTAGTGTCTTCACAACTGACGCGGACCTCATCGATACAATTGATTCGCTCACACCAGCAACCGGTGTCCCGTTGGCTCCCGGAAATACCGTCTCCTTTATTTATCGCAAAGGGTTAACCTATGTATTGAACGGCTCATCCTCGGTTAGCTTGCATGTAGGAGATGCATACGTGGATGAAGGGCTTTCAGTAATTGTCGAGCCTGACAGAGATACGATTGATACGATCTACGGAAATACCGATGAAGTGGATGTATCCACACCAGGCACCTACAATGTCGATTATCAAGTCATCCTTGCCGATGAGAGCAAATACACTGCGGCCACGCGGACCGTGCATGTCGTTAGGAGACTACCTACTCTGGACCCTGCGCAGGCGTATAACATCACGTCCATATACAGCGGTAAATGCCTGGACGTGAAGGGTGGCAGTACGGTAGACGGGGCCAATGTGCACCAATGGGACTGTATTGGCATGCCCAACGAGGCGTGGAAATTCGTACGCATCGGGGGGAACTTCGTGATCAGGGCACTGCACAGCGGCAAGTACCTGGGCGTTGAGGCTGTCAGTCAGGAACAGGGGGCCAATATCCAACAATCGAGTGGTCCCGACGGAGAAAACCAACAGTGGACAATCGTACCCGACGGGTGGAATTTACAGATCAGGGCTGCCCACAGTGGTAAATGCCTGGACGTTTTCGGCTACAGTCAGGAAAACGGTGGCAATGTCCTCCAATGGGACTGCTCTGGTGCGGACAACCAACTGTGGTCCATTCAGGTCAACAATCCATTTCCCGATCCGAAAAGTATCAAAGCCTTCCACAGCGGCAAATGCCTGGACGTACACGCTTTCAGCCAGGAAAACGGGGGCAATGTTACGCAATGGGATTGTAATGAACTATCCAACCAAAAGTGGAATATTACTCCTGACGGATCGCACTTCAAGATCAGTCCGACCCACAGTGGCAAATGCCTGGACGTTTTCGGCTACAGTCAGGAAAACGGGGGCAATGTCCTCCAATGGGACTGCTCCGGTGCGGACAACCAACTGTGGGATCTTGTTCCCGATGGCTCGAATTACAAGATCAAATCCTTCCACAGCGGTAAATGCCTGGACGTGGCAGGGATCAGCCAGGCAAACGGGGGCAATCTCCATCAATGGGATTGTGTTGACGTGCCCAACCAAAAGTGGTCCATTGAATGAGATTGCTTTTTAAGAAATGGGGTCAGGTTCAGTTTTATCTAAAGGACCTGGCCTTCTCTGTCTCGCATGAAAGGCGCTAGGAAGTTCAGCTCTCGTGACCCGCAGATACTCTGGCTTTCGCCACATCAGAATTGTGTTCAGGTAACACAATTCTTCGATGTAGCTTTCGCCTCGTGATCTTCGGGTCGCTCCGCGACCCTGCAGACACGATTGGTGGGCCCACCAGGGTGAGCCAAGTGCCTAAGGAAGCGAAGCTTCCTGCGCGGGCGAACGCCCCCAGTCTGTGATTGGGGGCCGGAATAGTCCGGTGAGGACTACCAGCGAACGAAGCGAGTTGGTGGGCCCACCAGGACTCGAACCTGGGACCAAGAGATTATGAGTCTCCTGCTCTAACCAACTGAGCTATAGGCCCTTCTTTACTTATCCCGCGACCTTTGCATCAAGCCGTCCCTGGCACGGGAGCCAGGGCTTGAGTCAACACTCGGCCGCAGAGGGCCTCGCTTCAAGCCCGTGTTCCGCCTCTGGCGAACCACCCAACTGAGCTATAGGCCCTTCATTACATATCCCACGACCTTTGCATCAAGCCGTCCCTGGCACGGGAGCCAGGGCTTGAGTCAACACTCGGCCGCAGAGGGCCTCGCTTCAAGCCCG
>JABHYO010000054.1 GCA_018656865.1 Gammaproteobacteria bacterium
CCCGACCAGCCATTAATCGAGACTGATCGATCCATTCACGGATTCTTGTCTGGGGATGCTGTTCGGCATGCAGTTTCTGCCAGTAACCGCCAACTCCTTCCACTGAAATCAGGCTGGCTACTTTTTCCGGGAAAACACCAGCGTACTGACACGCGATCATGCCCCCAAGAGAATGGCCAATGATATTAACGGGGCTCAGGTTTTCCTGTTCTACCAGTTGGGCAATATCGTAGATATATTCAAGGTTGGTGTAGGTGGAAGCCTTGGCCCATTCAGAATCGCCGTGGCCACGCAGATCCGGTACCACAACATGATATTTCTCGGACAGAACCTCACTGGTCCAGTCCCAGTTCCTCGAATGATCCTGAACCCCATGAATCAATAAAACATGCTTCGCATCCGGATTACCCCAATCGAGGTAATGGAGCTTCAGCCTTTGGGAAAAATAGGTATGTGACGTAGGGCGCGGAGCCATCCGTTCTCCTGACTGGTTTACTACACCCCGGAGAATAGCAACCGGTGCCTACTCCTGCCAGAGTACTCCCGTTCGTACGAGTTCATCCACCCGTTCTGAATCGTACCCAAACTCACCGAGAACAGTCTTATTGTCGCTCCCGGCCAGCGGTGGACCACTCAATTCCGGCATCTGTTCATCGAATTGCACCAGCGGTCCATGTCTCACATAAGATCCGAACTTCGGATGTGTGGCTCTCTGCGTCAGTTCCATCGCGGTGACCTGTTTGTCCTTCAGCCAGAATTCAGCAGGTATAAGACCATCAGCACGAACACAGGCAACCCCGTCTGGAGCCAGCAGGTTTTGCCAATCATCGGCATCGCGACCGGCAAACAAGGACTCCAATTCGGCAATAGTCTCTGATCCGTTCGATCGAAGATGTGCACTCGACGGAACTTCGATACCTTCGCGCTCTAATACGCCGCAGAAAGTCTCACGCTCTTTTTCACAGGTCAATGCCAGGAAAACCCAGTGACCGTCCTTGCAGGGGTAAAGTCGGTAAGTGGCACTCAGCCCCAGCAGTTTTTCATCCGGCATAATCCTGGGCGCCTTACCTGGATAAGACAGGAAATCATCAGCATTGGCATAAGCATTGGCACCGAACATGTCCACCAGGATACGCTGACCCTGGCCAGTTCTCTGTCGTGCAGATAGACCGAGTAAAATAGCGGTGGTAATGACCAGTGCCGTATTGGGATCCGGATTTAATTCATTTGCCCGCATCAGTCTGCTGGTCCAGCGCCGCAACCCCTCAAAGCTCTGAAGATCTTCGGGTAGCCTTTCGCCCATCTGGTACATGACACCGCCCATGGCAGCCCCAGGTATCGGGTGCGTGCTCGGCCGCAGTGCGCCAGGTCCATCCGGTCCATATCCGTTGCTTTGCAGGTAGATCAGGCCAGGGTTCTGATCGTGAATCTGGTCATAACCGATACCAAGCCGTTCAGCCACACCCGGACGATAGTTATGAATCAGAACATCCGCACTCGCCAGTAGCTCATGTACCAGCTGGCGACCCTCATCGGTTTTGAGATTAACGCTGATGCTGCGTTTGCCTACATTCACCCTGGCAGCACCCAGGCCTCCCAGCAGACTTCGGTAAGGATCGCCACCAATCTGTTCTACCTTAATGACATCAGCACCCATATCCGACAGAAAGGAGGCAGCAAGAGGAGCTGCGATAATAGTCGCCACCTCCACCACACGAATGCCCCTGAGCGGTAGATCCTTGTTCGTCGTCTCAGTTGGTCGGGGCCTGGGTGTCTGAATCCAGTTATTGGCAAGCGCTTCACCCGGTTCGAGATTGCCACCTGGAACAGCAGGTGTTTCGATCAAGCGGGCAAGCGGACCCAACTGTAAGCCGCCACCTTCTTTCTTAATAACATGACCATTCGGAACGATATCCGGATCAGACAGCGCCTGTTGCGTTGTCCTGTAGGCAGTCGCGACGATGCCGCCATCCTCGACAAACGTATCCATCCATTCGGCTGCGCTCCGTTCCTGAATTCGTTCCAGCATGCGCTGACGAAATGCCTCATGCTTTTCTTCTGGGAACAGCAACATTTGCTCTGGGTCAAATGCGGGATCCGCCAGCACATCAACCAGCTCCGTTGCTATCAGAAAGTTATCGAAAAGATGAGGCAGCAGATTCCCGAATTGCATCCACGCACCATCCCCCGCCTGTGCCGGGTGATAGTACAGGCTGGGCAATGGAGGTTCCTCAGTAAGCTGTAGCAGAGGTTTTAGATCCCCTAACTGATCGAAAAACTGATGGCCGATCATGCTGCCCATCTCGTAGGGAAGCATGCCCTGGAGAAGACTGGTCTCCACAAGTCGTCCGGTTCCCTTCTCACCACGCTGCAGGAGTGCGGCAAGAATTCCTGAGACCGCGGACTGCGCCGCCGCATGAATGCCAACCTGAACCGCTGACAAGACAGGCCCCTCACGATCAACGATACCGGTGAACTGCTTCATGCGCCCCGCATAGGCAGCAACAACATGCTCATAGCCCGGCAGATCCGCGAGCGGGCCGCGATTGCCGAAGCCGCTGATATGACAATAGATCAGATGCGGGTGTTGTTCGCGCACGCTTCCAGGATCCAGGCCTTTGCGTTCAAGTGCACTCAGGCGCAAGTTGCTGAGCAGAACATCGGCCCCCGCACACAGTTCGTTAAGCTTCTGACGGTCTGCTTCCAATTGCAGATCAAGAACAACCCTCTTTTTGCCACGCTGCCACATCGGCGCTGCGGGAAGATCCCCAAGACGGTCGCCCGCGGGGTCTTCGATTCTAAGCACCTCTGCGCCAAAGTCCGCCAGAACCATACCCGCGATACCGGTCACCGGACCACTTCCCAGTTCGATGACCCTAACGCCGGTTAGTGTATTTGGCATACCTTCTTCTCTATTCTGAATTGGACTACGGAGTAAGGTTCTGCCAATTTGCGTCTAACATCGGAACGGTAGTCCAGGGAGATTCTTATTATTCCCGACCTTTAAATACCGGTTCGCGTTTTTCCATAAAGGCTGTCGCGCCCTCCTGCATGTTTCGTGGCAATAGGACGCCCTGGTGAACCATTTCCAGATCAAGCTGTTCGCTAAAACTATTGACTGACGCAGCATCGATTGACTGCCGTATCCTGGTCATGGCGTCCGATGACGTCACACTCAGCGTTTTCGTTATACGGTCGATCTCCGTATCCAGCTCATCGTCTTCGACCGCTTTCCAGATCAATCCCCAGCCTTCTGCCTGCTCCGCCGAAATTCGATCACCCAGCAGCGACATACCCAGTGCACGGGCTCGTCCTGCCCGACGGGGCAGACTCCACGTGGTACCGAGATCCGGGACAATACCGAGTCGCGGGCCGAAGGTTGCAAGAATAAAGGCACTCTTCGCGGCCACGACAATGTCACAGGCCAGGGCCAGCCCCACCCCACCGCCTGCGACCGGACCATTGACCTTGGCAACGGTCGGTACCGAACAGTCATAAATAGCCTGTACTGCACCATTGAAGTCATCGGCGCCAGAGACCCCTTCTTCGCTTCTGTCATTCTGTGTCTGTGCACTCAGGTCTGCTCCGGCGCAGAATCCCCTTCCGCTGCCGGTAATCACCATTACCCGAATATCCTTGTCTGCCTCAACCTGATTCATGGCATCGCTAATACCATTCATCAGTTCCACATTCATGGCGTTGAGTGATTCAGGTCGGTTCAGGGTAATAGTCGCGACCGGTCCTGTACTGCTGTAATTGACGACGGACGTACTGCTCATAGATTGCTCCGATTATTCTTAGACCAAACAATAACGATGAGACTCAGCGCAATCAACGAAATCGCATAGAATAGGTGCCATGACTGAATTTATGACATTTCTCGTTTCCCACGGATACATCATTATATTTGTGTGGGTTTTTCTCGATCAGGCAGGATTGCCGCTGCCAGCAGCACCGCTACTCCTGGCTGCGGGTGCCCTTGTCGGTATTGGCCAGCTCGACCTGGCCCTCGTATTCGCTACCTGTGTCTTCGCGTCCGTACCGGTCGACTTCTTCTGGTACCTGTTCGGCAGAAAGCGCGGCGCCATGGTGCTCAACCTGCTCTGTGCCATTTCGCTGGAACCGGACTACTGCGTACGGAATACGGAATCCACCTTTGACAAGCTCGGTCCCCTGTCGCTGATCGTCGCCAAATTTGTGCCCGGCCTGCAGACCCTGGCACCTCCTATGTCCGGCTTGACCGGCATGTCAGTTCCGAAATTCCTCATCCTAGACACTATCGGCGTAATAACCTGGACCGCCGCATTCGCAGGACTGGGGCTCATTTTTTCCGATCAGCTCGAGGCTGTCGCTATGCGTATGGCTGACATCGGATTTTGGGCAGGTTTTTTCCTTATCAGCCTCGTTATCGCCTGGTTCGGTGGGAAACTTTATCAACGGCAGAGATTCCTCAGATCACTTGAAATGCGCAGACTCGAGCCGCGGGAAGTGTTCGAAAAAATGCAGAATGAGGACAATCTCCATATCATCGATTTACGTCATTCCTATGACGTAGACCGGCTACCGGAAAAAGTTCCAACGGCGGTGAGCGTACCGATGGAAGCCTTAGAAAGACACGCGCATCGGATACCCCGGGAAAGTGACATCATTCTCTACTGTAGCTGACCCGATGAGGCATCGAGCGCCCGTGTGGCACTCAAGTTGAAAAGACTGGGAATCTCTGAGGTCTATCCCATGATCGGTGGTCTGGAAGCCTGGAAGGCCTCAGGCCTTCCTACCGAAAGCACCGTTCAATAGTCCACATCACTCTTTGAAGCGATTAAGACAACCTCAGAGAGGCCATTGACTTCAGACAACGCTGAGACAAAATCAGCGGGCTTTCTGTCTTCTTTGACCGAGACATCGAAGGTCATACGTATCAGATCCGGATCACCGCTGGGCTCAACATGCAGCAGATTGTTGCTGCGCGTATATTCCTCGAACAGACGCAGATAGCCTGCTTCTGATTCGGTTTTGGAAAACAAAAACCGGATAACGAAGTCACTCTTGAAGAGTGCACCATAGTTGTACTGATCCACGATCAGGATCAACGCTCCGATCATCAATGTACCGACAAAAGCAAGGAAGTAGTTCGATGTACCGGCGGCCATACCGATAGCCAAAGCAAGGAACACATAGGTTGTATCTTTTGTATCCTTAATCACGGTTCTGAACCTGATAATGGACAAGGCTCCCACGAGCGCGAACGCCCTGGCGAGGCTGCCACCAATAACCATCATCACCACGGCGACAATAACTGTGACAAAGAGAATTGTCAGCGTGAAAGACTGAGAATAGGAAAGCCCACGGTGAGTGACCCGGTACATAAATGAGATGGCAAAGCCGAGCAGAGATGCCACCAATATATTCAGCACAATCTCCATGTAACTGTAGGCAAATAAATTTACCTGCGGATTCGTGAGTTCGGTCAGATCCATTTCTCTTTCTCCCTAGAGATCTACTGCAATCTTCAGTCGCTTCATACCTTCACATATCTTCGAGAGCGGTACACGTCTTAATTCGTAGGACTGAATAATTCGATGAAACCAGGCAGGTACCTGGCGGCTGAACTTAACCTCCATCACCGTATATCCTGGCATCAGTTGGCGACCTGCAACTGTTCTGCCTGGAAACAGTCGGTCGGTTCTGTACCCATGCAGCACCTCATCAAATGTCACTCGAAATTCATGATCGTATTTACTCAGATAGGGTCGCCTCAGGTAGTCGATCAGGGCAACGGGTCTGATCTGTTTTCTGAACCAGTCGAACCGGAACTTTTCCAGCAAAACCTGATTGTCAAATTCCTCCGTCAACAACGTCGCCGCAAGGTTATCAGCATCGAAGTCAGCCGAAGACTCCGCAATCAGGGTTCTATGTTTGAACACCCTGTTATCGAGACGACCTTTTTCTTCCAGAAAAATTGGCGTGTCAAACTGCGGCTCGCGGGAATAGGTTCTAACGCGGAATTTCGAACGATGCTTCAGGCCATCTATCTTGTCGTAGAAAGCTGTATTAAAGGGATCGTCAAAATACAGGCTGCGCACGAAGTATCGATTATTTTCTGACGTTTCTACAAAGGGGTCCAGGTGCATAAAGTATCCCAGCTCCGATTCAACCTCCTCGCGCAATGCCTTATGCAGAACATATTTAAACTCGAATCGTGAAAATTCGAGAACGAGATTCTGACTTTCCCTGCTATTCAAACTGACCAAGCTCTTTTTTCAACCGATCTACCGCATCCTCTGCAAGCGTTGTTACCTCCGGACAGGCCGCTGCCTCAATATCAAGGATGGATCGCCGATCGAACGTAATACTGCCATTAGAAAACTCCGAGTCGCAGAATATGCCATATCCACCGGTTTCATACCGCCAGTTCTTGGCATATGCATCAATGGCGGTTCGATTGTCGACGAACTTCAGTTCCTTGCCTGAAACGACAGAATCGTCTTTGACCTGAATACCGATCAGGTTACCCTGAAACCGGCTACCTCTGATATCGAGCCGACTTCTTTCGCCAACAGAAATGCCTTTGTCCCGATTCTCATCAAAGCTGAGGCCTCTTGCCCGGACTCTGGAACCCATCAGATCGAGGCCGTCGTTACCACTACCTGTGAATCGAGAATCAACGATATCCGCGCTGCTCATATCCAGATCAACCGCGTCCATCGGCGCCGCTGAAAAAGTGCAGTTCCGGATAGAAATGCCACTGTAAACAACGTGAAGCTGATCGTCATATCCGGCGTTATCGCGGAGAGCGCATTGCTCGAGCACAACGTCCTGCACACCATGAATAGAGAGCATTCCTGAATACTCCCGCAGATCACTCCTGTAGCCGCTACCGCCTTCCATGGTCAGGTAACTGACCCGAGAATGGTCGGCCTTCTCCCCTTCCAGCACCACGGCACCAAACCTGCCCTTCTCTGCAGTAATCGTGACATTTTTATCCGGGGTTCCGTTAACCTGAAGATGGTTTCTGACGAAAAGCGATACGCCTGGCGCCAGAACAAGTTTCGTTCCCGCCTCGATGATCAGCGGTCTCTCAACAACGGTATCGACATCAAGTCTGATGACACCACTCCAGATAATTGCCGTTTCATCTGTTTGGTCGATTTCTCCAGCCTCAAGATTGCTCGACCTTAGCTTCTCTATGATCCTACGCGCTATCTCGATATTGTCCTGCATGCGATCTTTGGACTGGCTGACTGTCACCCACTCGTTTTGCTCCGTCAGAATCGCAGGATCTCTTTCCGCGCTGACTGACACGACCCGGTTCAACTCAGCAATCTTTTGCAGCAGATGCTCAGGTTTGTCACTCATCAGGAAGTCCCGATATACCCCCGCCTTGACCCTGAGAAACTCGTCGTTGTCGTGCAGTGTTTGCATAAGGCTGCTGGCGATTAGCTTCTCCGGAGGTTGCCAGGCGTTCCGCCAATCGTGGGGTAACCAGAGGTCAGACCAGGGCATACCGTCCCACATTATGGGAAAGAACCTGCCACGTCCGGGGTCATAATAAAGCCGCCAATTATGTACGTCATCCATATGACGCCCATTGGCGAGCTGCTCCCAGAGATTCAATCTGGCGAAGTCCTTGAGATCCAACAGCTCCGCCAAAGCTTTCTGATCACTCACGGCAAGCGCAGTCAGCAACGCAACTATAGGCGCGTTGTAGCCTTCCGGATAATGATTGTCATAGGCCATTTTTCGCCAGAGGCCCGGGCTCTCGAACAACTGCCGGTCCAATCCAGTCCAGATATCAAGACCATATAGTTCGTCACCGGAATAAATATCTCCTGGCAATCTACCTGCATTTCTCAGGGTTGATTCTGAAATCTGCTCAACCAGCAGGTGGACACCCTGATGATGTCCATTCAGGTTCAGGTTTACCACCGCAGACTTCGGCGCCAACAGGCCAATCAAGCGAGCAAGCTCATAACCAATATGATTGCTGTAGAGAAAGGCGGTTTTGGGTGCTATCAGATTGAATCGACGCATCCCCTGAAAGAGATCGTCCCGCTTTGTCTTGATCCGCCATGATCGTTTGAAAAAACCCCAGTGGTAGGCAAAATCCCCCCGGTGACGCGCCTTGACCTTTACAACGTCTCCGCCCTTAAACAATCTTGCCGACACGTAGCGCTGCCCCGATATTGGCTGCGCTGAGTCAAGTTTTGCCAGATCGGCCTCCTGTACAAACAGGTGCACTCTGGGCAACTCATCCCGACCATCATCGATAGCAGAGGCAAGACCACGAGACAGAGACTTAGCCAGATATTTGAACTGCAGCTCTCCCACTCGATGCAGGCTCAATCCGCCGAGCCTTTTGTCACCGAGATTCCTCAGCGCAAGATCCTCGTACATGTCGATTGTCCGTATCGACCAGATCGACAACAGAGTGATGGCTGGTATCACCAACAGCCAGGACAAGCGCCAGAAGCTACGAAGACTTGCTGAAGCGTTCATAGGCTTTTATGGCTTTTTTGTCATTCCGGTCTTCCAACTGGCTCAGCAGTAACTGCCTGGAGGCAGGCTGCACCAGTTTCTCTAGCGTTTCTGGCGGTGCCACTGTCGCGGTCACTTTGATCTCAAAATCCACATCCCGTTGAAAGCCGAACAGTTCCAGAGTACCCATACTGCCTATCCGCTTGCGGTACCCGGACGGAATCTGCTGCATGCCGGTCGCCTTAAACTCAACTTCAATATTCTCGGGTATCGTTTCAATCCGCAGGGAAAGAGACTCACGCGTATCGAATTCTTCAGTGAATGCCGCGGGAGGGTCACCCGCCTTATGCCGGTAACGAGAAAGCCTTACAGGTTCACCTATTTCTCTGACCAAAGCTTCACCGCTTCCGGGAAGGAACGGTACGAATTCAGCAAAGGCTCGACCCAGTTCGCCGATACTGGCCCAGGCTGTCGCGACACCGTTTGCGACATTAAGTGAATCGGGAAAGCGATGCTTGAGAACACTCAGCTCGAATTCTCCTTCGACACGGGTTTCAGGGTTAATCAGAAGCAATCGACCGCGGCTCAACAATGCACCGACATTTTTTGGATCCCAGGCAAGCCATTCTTCCGTCCAGTAGCGTGCCTTCTCTAATTCACCCAGGCGCATGAACATGCGAACGAGCTGAGCATAACTGACCTGCTTGATCGCGATGAGATCATCGACCTTCTGAACCTCCGCCAAACTTAAATTCAGTGCGGCGAGTTCAGCAATGGCGACATTCGTATCACCACTCTTCTCATAATCCGAGATGATTCGGGTATAGCGTCCGCGCGGCTGATAGAGATAGGTGTCTCGGAAATACTGATCGACCTCGTGAACCACGCCGGGCAGGTTAAACCAGACCATCAGAACTAAGATGCCACCTATGCTCAACGCCCATAGACCGGCAAGCGAAAGATTGGCTATTCTGGTAAAGGTCATCCGGTCCGTCCGTCTGCGTGAATCGAAAGTCTACGCACACATTGCCTTCAGCTCCAGATCAGAGGGATGCCGTGACAGACTAGTTAGGAATTCTATCCAGGATGCCCTCAAAGTCGATGCGCTCAAGTCTTGCATAGGTTTTGTCGACCCACATCTGCATGACTTCAGGTCCTCTGTCACTCCCCAGTTCCAGCGTCTCCTGAAACAGAATCGGTGCGATCCTGTGCAGCATCGCAAGCATCCCCACGTCGTATAACCAGCGAATCCGCTCGGGTGAGATCTCTACACCTTCTTCAGTCAACCGCTGTCGATAGTGTTCGATCAACTCGTTAACCTTCTCTTCGCTGGTATCAAACGGCAGCGCCGCACTAAGGAAGTAGGACAGGTCCAGAGCTGCAGACCCAGCCAACATGTTTTGCCAATCGAGCACCAGCGCTTCCCCCCTATCGTCGTCAAAACACAGGTTATCGAGGCGAAAATCACCGTGTATAAGCGTTTTCGGGTTCTGGCTGAGAGTTTCTGTCAGTCGAAGCCCATTCTCTTTCAGCCAGTCCAGCAGTCGGACCTGCCTCGCCGAAAGGTTTTTTTCGTGAGCCTTGCGGTATTTACCCACAGATTGCATATACACCATATGCATGATCTTCGTTGTCAGATTCACTGGTTGTATCCAGGTCAGACTATCAAGTTCCTCTGAGTCCCAGAACTGACTGTGCAGTTTCGCCATCGCATTCAGCGCGGCCCTGACATCCCCTTCACTGCAACCCCCAAGCTGATCACCCAGCCGATAGCGACTGACATCTTCGATCAGCAATACGTAACGTCGCGGCCTAAGACTGAAGAACCAGCGAACAAGGACGGTCATCATGGCAACCACACTGACCGGAAGCTGTTGCAGCTTCCCCAGCCTTTCACGAACCATTTCCGGGTCATCCACCGCACTGAGGGCGCTGTAATAGTGTTGCGGTGTTCTGATTCGGAGCTTTTGCTTCAGGTCACGATAAAACCTGATCTCTTTTTCGTAGACTCCCATGGTCTGTCCCATCACTCGATTCTTAAGCGGTGTGGGAATCTTCAGGACCATGGTCGCGGGTGCATCAACATCCTCGTGCGAGTATTCAAGCGTCAGAATGACTACCTGACCGAGAAAACCGGTTTCCTCACCAATGATGCGGTGCGTGAAACCAGTGACCTCCTCTTCCCCCAATACGCCGCCTTCCCTCAGCGCTCCTGTGAGCCAGGCAGCATCTATTTCACTGAGACCGAACGGTACATCCGACTGGATATTCAAACTGCGTCCCCCGCACAATGCCCTCTCCAAGGCGTGTTGAGTGTACATCATCCAACAAACCATTGATTTTCTGAATAATTATCGGCACAGTATTTATTCGAAGGAGGGAGAGCATCATGCCAAGAATAGAAGAAACAGGCGGAATGGAAGGTTTTGGAGGCGTCTACTCGCACTGCCCCGACCTGTTCCAGGGTTTCATGTACAACTACGGACTTCTCTGGTCACATTCGCGGCTGGATCCTGTTCTAAAGGATCTGGTCCGACTGAAATCAGCCAATCTCAATGGTTGCCTCTACTGAATTCCTGCAAGATCTTCTGCGGCGCAGAAGAACGGCATGAACGAAGAGATGATCGAGAAAATGAAAGTCCATCAGACTTCAGATCTGGACGATCGAACGAAAACAGCATTAGACCTGGTTGAGGATTTTATCCTGAATCATGCCCGAGGTATCGACGATGCCTGGATAGCACGTCTGAAGGAACACTATTCCGATGCTGAACTGGTAGAACTGACGATCGCGATCGGCGTCTGGGATTCGGTACACAAGTTCAATAATGTATTTGATGTGCATCCGCCGGTTTCGGAAGGTCTATTTACTGTCGACCCACCCGATGTTTCCCCGGATATGCGACAACATGTTATCGATCCGGGTAACAAGTACTGACGGTTCAGTTCAAGACAAATCCAGTTCGAAAACTGGGTCTTATCGGGGATATCCACGCCCAGGATGAAAGACTGGGCGATGCCCTTTCACTACTGGAAAGTCAGGGTGTCGATGCAATCATCTGTACCGGCGATATCGTCGACGGCCCCGGCTGCCCGGACACATGCGTACAACTGCTAAAACAGCACGGAGTTTTTACAGTCCGCGGCAACCACGACAGATGGGTGCTGGAAGATAAAGCCCGGCATGTACCGGACGCGCATACGCGAGACGAACTGCACGAGGATACTGTTAACTATCTGTCCAGCCTTCCCGTCCAGATTGACATTGAAAGTGTGGCCGGTACGCTGCTGCTCTGTCACGGGATCGCCGACAACGATTTGAAGAAGGTCTGGCCCGGCACCGAGCAAATGCCCATCGAACGCAGCCGGGAACTGGACGAACTAATCGACGAAGGTACTCACGCCTTCCTGATAAATGGTCACATGCACTTCAAAACAATTGTCCACTTCAAACAGATGACCCTGATTAATGCCGGGACCATCACCGGCCATCACTGGCCAGGTTTCACCACCATCGATTTCGAAAGTTCTGTTATTCAGGCTTACAGGTTTGACGAAGGCGGCGTGCGAGAGTGCAAAACAACAGCACTCAAGCCAGATGGCAGTCAGCAGTGCTTTACCGACACCCGGGGCTTCACCGGTGACTGGCAACCCCAGCTCCTATTCAACAGAATTTCGGATTCGGCTGCGCGGAGGTAGACTGGTCGCGTGCATCAACTCATCACACTCATTCTGGGACTATTGATCAGCCTGTCTATCGCTGCGAATGATCTCGCCCCGGCATTCGATGCCTACGCCGCGAGAGACTACGATACCGCCATAGAACAACTAGAGCGCCTGTCAGAGGAGAAGTCCAACAGAGACGCTCTCTTTCATCTGGCACTATTTCAGTATCGTTTAGCAAGATTCGACGAGGCCAACGAGACAGTGGAACGTCTGCTTGAAACTTACCCGAAAGACGCTGACGCTCACTATCTATCCGGCCTGGTTTATCTCGCGCTCCTCAATGAGGTAAATATATTCAGGAAAGTGAGTATGGCAAAGAAGTCGCTCGCCGCCTGGCGGCGTGCCGTTGAAATCGTACCGGACCATGTCAACGCTCGCTACGCCATCTTTGCCTACTACGCAAACGCCCCGAGCATCGCCGGTGGCGATCTGGAGGTCGCAAAAAACCACCAGTTGGATATCGAACGAATCAATGCCGGTTTTGGGGCAATGGCGAAGGGCATGCTGTTAAGCAAGGAAACCGATCACGAGGCGACTGAAGCAGCATTCAGGAAAGCAATCAGCCTGGAGAACCGTGCGGGCCCTCATTTCGCACTGGCACAGTTCTACATGCAAACGAATCAATGGGAAAATGCCATTGTCGAAGCCAACGCATTCCTCAAGAAAGAAAAAAGATGGTGGGATCCTGACATCACTATCGCACACCTGATGTTAGCTCGTGCAAATGCCGAGCTGGGCAACCGGGACCTGGCAGAAAAGGAGATCGATCTGGCATTGGCATTAAAGCCGAACCGCCAGATCAAGAAGCTGTTGGAAGAGACGCTGGAGTCACTTTAGACCCCGGTAAAGACCGGGGCCTAGAGTGTTTACGACGAAACAAAGCTGATTAGTTCTGCACGATCGCCGGTTTCCATATCGACCTCGAGAATGACACCGACACCGGGTTTGTAGTAGGTATTTTCCTCCGTATCGGGTTCAAGCGGTGTGAATTCCTTGACCACCAGACAGGCTTCTTCACAGTCTGCCACCATGGTGGATTCATCACCCGTAACGCTCAGCACCTCAATGACATCTTCGGCATCGCCGTAGAAAACCTCATTACGAATGACATCTCCGATCTCCGGGTCCGCCGGTACCAGGACACCAGCCTTGGCGCCCTCTCGACCTGCCTTCCAGGACCCACCAACTTCGACCAGTTCTGCCGTTTCCGGTTCGTCACCTTCAAAGTATTCGAAGTCCTGGGCGATCTCACCGCAATACCAGACATTACCTGCCATATCCTGGGCAAACCAGTCGTCTGTGTCCTCAATAATCTCGCCATCTTCCTCCACGACATCATTGACCACCAGGCAATCGATACCCTGTATCCGCTTGGTCGCGTTTCGTACGACGATGGTTGTTGTCTCGGTTACTTCCTCACCACTGTCCTCATCGATAAAGGTGGATTCATAGACCCAGGTATTGCCAATCACCAGCGGCAGATAGAGGTTGGGCTCAACCGTGGCACCAATCTCGCGGGGATCAACAAAGTTATCTGCGTATTCCTCACCAAACTCCGGCTCATAGACCTCGTCGTCAATATCATCGCAGAGCTCGCCTCTGGCCTCGAAGATCTCGCCGCACTCTTCAAGCGTTTCCTCGCGTTCTTCGTCGGCCTCGGCAACACACGCTTCCAGTTCTTCTTCATCGCCATCCTGGCAGGCAGCAACACCCTCAAAATAATCATCCATAATGTCAATCTCGCAGGCTCGCCGGAATAGATCCGCCGTGGCGGAGCAGGACCCAAACGTAGTCACCTCGCCGTCGACCGAACCAAGTGACTGCAGATCGTTGACGGTTCCAGCGAGATCGGTCATCTCTTCGTCGGCCTCGGCACTCGCCGGTATACTGCCATCAACTGCCCCATCAAGTGCATCAAGCGCCAGAACTTCCAATACTTCCTCCCGGTCGACATCGACAAAGGATGCGGCGGATCTGACAAAGGCCCCGAGGGATGTCGATGCTCCAGTGAGCAGATCGATATCGTCACTACCGATCAGATCCGTTCCGTCCTCGATCAGTTCATTGCCGACCTCGTCCTCACCCAGGGCCGAGATCACATTGCTCGTCGCCGCGCTGATCTCAGTGTCGACAGCCGATGCGCTGGACGGCACTGCGAGCCTGACCTGTGTAGCAATGAGAGTCGTGTGGGGCGTCACGTTGACCGTATTGACAGAACCTGATTCGCCCAGAACGGTGACGGACTCCATGTTGAAAGGCGTATCGCCAAATACAAGATCTTCCGCGTCGGTGTTTTCAAAGACCACGAATACGGCGTCACCGGCATTATCCAGATCAACGGTGTAGGAGCCGTCTTCGCTTTCTCCGATGGCAACCGAGGCGATAGCGTTTGCTCCCTGCAAACTGGTCAGACGATCTTCCGCACTTTCTGAGTCGTCGAGTGCACCTTGAATATCATCCAGTGAGAAGAAAAACAGCGTGCCTCCCGACACCGGTCCATCCAGAACCACCCCGGATACCGTCACCGGCGGGTCTGGCAACGGCTCCTGTGCCGGCGGACTGGAACTACCACCGCCACCACCACAACCAGCGAGCAGAATAAGAAACGTATATGTGTATATCGTTGTATGTATTTTCATCGTTCTTCTCCCTAGTTACTGATGAATTCAACAAGTTCAACACGCTCGGTTGTCTCGGGCTTGGTCTCAACGATCAGCCCCACGCCAGAGACGTAGTACTTGTTTTCCAATGAGTCGGGTTCGAGCGGCGTGAAGTCCAGTGTGACCAGGCAGGTTTCTTCGCAACTCGCCGCCTCGGCAGATTCAGTACCGGTAAGACTCTCTATTTCTATGGTGTCTTCTGCATCACCGTAGAGCACTTCCTGGCGAATGACGTCGCCAACGACCGGTGCAAACGGCAGCAGCATGCCGGCTTCGGCACCCTCTCGGCCGCTCTTCCAGGACCCTTCGATATCTACAAGTTCAACATCCTCAGGGTCGTCGCCATCGAACAACTCCATATTTTTGGAGATTTCGCCGCAGTACCAGACATTCCCGTCTGTGTCCTGGGCAAACCAGTCATCCGTGTCTTCGACAACATCGCCTTCTTCATCAGACGTATCGTTGACAACAAGGCAGCGAATACCCTCAATCAGCTTGACAGCATCGGTCACCGTGACGGTGATAGTTTCTTCGACTTCTTCACCCTCATCGTCTACACCCGATGCCTCATAGATCCAGACATTACCCTGCACCAGCGGAAACCAGGGATTGGGGTCGATGGTGACACCAATCTCAAGCGGATCGACGAAGTTGTCCGCAAAGTCCTCACCGAAGGCAACCTCATGAACGGCATCGTCCAGTTGTTCACAGAGATCCAGCCTCGCTTCAAGCACATCCATGCACTCTTCAGTATCTTCCTCACGGGACTCAACCACTTCTTCGCTGCACTCATCGGCCTCGGCAGCATCAGAGGTATCAGAGCAGACACCGAGTCCTTCCAGGTAGCCTTCCTTGACGTCAAAACCGCAGGCCAGAAACATCGACCGTGCTGCCGCAGAACATCCATGTTCAATACTGAGGGCCGAACCTGACAACAGCAGTCCAAGTAACCCAATTAATATTATTTTCATTTTTGCCTCCAAAAATTCTTGTCTCGCAAAACATGGAGGGAAGCAAGTGGAGAAATCGGTCGGATGAAAAGAACTCTTTTCTCAGCCAACTGCCTTCAGAACTCTGGAGACGGACAATCGAGATTGCAGCCATGCCTCGAAGTCATCCGCTGACACCGGTCGACTGTATAGATAGCCCTGGATTTCATCGCAAGCCATCTTTTTCAGTAGCTTTTCGTCCTCCCTTTCTTCCACTCCCTCGGCAACGACCTTGAGACCAAGCGTCTGCGCCAGGCGGACAACTGCTGAAACGATAATGAACGTTTCTCTGTCGGTGGTGAGATTGCGGACGAAGGACTGATCCAGCTTTAGGATATCGATGGGGAATTTCTGCAGGTAGCTCAGGGACGAATACCCCGTACCAAAATCATCGGCCGCAATTTCACAGCCCAACGACTTCAATTCATTCAGCACTTCTATGGTCACATCGGGGTCGATCATCATCACGCCTTCCGTAATCTCGAGGCATAGCAGCCGCGCAGGCATCCCGGTCTCATGAAGAATGCTTTCAATTTCTTTCGGTAGTGAGGGATTCGCCAGCTGCATCACTGACAAATTGACCGCGGTCTGAAGCTCGGGAAAACCCTTGCGCAACCAGCCAACTGAATGCTCGCAGGCCTGGTGCAAAACGTAGCTGCCAAGTTCGTCAATCAGATCGCTTTCTTCAGCGAGAGGAATAAACTCATCGGGAGAAATCATGCCATCGGCTCCGATCCATCGAGCCAGGGCTTCCATCCCGACCACCTGCCCCATTAACGAGTTCACTTTCGGTTGATAGAAGACATGCACCTCTCCATTCGTCAACCCTCGGCGCAGGTCTGCTTCCATCTGCGCCCTCGATGAAATTGCCCGCTGGATCTCTTCAACCAGGTTAAGGCCCATGATTCCTCCTTTTTTGACTTGTTTGGTATGAGAGGCAGAACTTTCAGAAAATCGGTTGACCGTTCACTACATTCCCTCAATCGCTTGGTTTTCAAGGCTCAGGCAGTAACCCGACCGATTTTCGTCCAAGACTGCCTCTAACCGGGCATGACACTAATTCAGCGATCTGGATCAATGCTAGAATTTACAACTCCCAACATCGCGGCAGTTTCATCATGAAATTACTGCGTTTCAGAACCGAGCAGCCTTACGAGGAAGACAAACAACTGGCGAAAGGCATGCTCAGAAACGAAGAGCCCGCCATTCGCGAGTTCATGGATATCTATTTCCCACGGCTTTACCGCTTCGCATTGATGCGTATGGGCGACGATGCATCCGGTGCGGAGGATGTCGTTCAACAGACACTCGTGATTGCCGCAAGAAAGATAGGCACCTATCGCGGCGAAGCATCGCTAATGACCTGGTTAGCGCAGATCTGTCGCCGGGAGCTGATACGCCACGTTCAAAAAACCGAGAGGCGCAGGAAGGTTGTCGCCCTCTTTGATGACGAACCCCTGTTTGATGCATTGATGGAAACCATCGATGACGACAATCCGCTGGACCTGACAGAACGAACAGAGCTGATTACGATGGTCCATGCAGTGCTGGATCAATTGCCCAATCGAAATGGTGACATCCTGGAATGGAAGTACATAGATGGCCTCAGTATCAGGGAAATCAGCGAGAAACTCGGCATGGGCACCGAAGCCGTGCAATCTCAGCTCGCTCGCGCGAGGCGGGCATTCAAGCAAGCGTTTTCCGAAGTACACCAGTTAAATTATTCATAGGTATCGAGATGACAGACCGCAACATCGATGACAACAGGGTAGAGCAACTTCTACAGGGTGCGGGTAGACGAACCCCGATCCCCGAGGAGGTCAGGGATCGACTGGAAACCTCTTTTCTGAGTGAACTGAATAAATCCCAACAGCGTAACAGTCGAACCAGAGTCGTCACTGCTGGCAGCCTGGCAGCATCCGTACTTGTCGCCGTTGTACTGGTATTCAACAGCGGTAGCGAACAAACGAGGGACCTTGTCGCATCGGTCACGAAAGACCGCGGCGAGGTCAACTGGACCTATGACAATGACCTGGGTCCCCTCACCGCAGGAAATACCATACAGCTGGGTGATGTCATTACAACCGGCACCGGCAGCGTTTCCTTCGCTCCTGTCGCTTCCTCTCTGGACATCAGACTTGCCGCCAGATCTGAAATCAGTTTCGTCGAGCCTACGACCATCTCCCTCAATCAAGGCACTATCTACATCGATTCAGGCTATATCGGTTCAAAGAAGGGCGGCGAACAAAGTCCCCTTAAAATTCTTGTGAACGGCGTCAGTGTTGAGCACATCGGTACGCAGTACATGGTAAGCCGAAACGAACACCAGATAGAAGTTGCAGTACGAGAAGGTGAGGTCAGGATCGATCACGAAGGTGCATCCGTGAGAAGTTTCGGTGGCCTCGGTCATGGAGAACTGACGCAGTTCTCAGACGGCAGACTGGTCACAACCAAACCTATCGCCACCCATGACTCTCGCTGGTCATGGGCCGCCGAACTCTCCCCAGCCATCGAAACAAACGAGATGCCGGTGCTGGACTTCATGAACTGGGTTTCCGAGCAGACCGGTTATAGCATCGTTTACCGCGTCGAGATCGACCCGGGCGACAGGATTAGCGGCTCCGTACTAACCGACGATGCCATGTCCGCACTCGACGAAGTCATGACCATCTCGGAATACATATCGGAAATCGATAATGCGCGCGGCGCAATTATCGTTTCCCCCGCTAGCTAAAACCGCCAGATCACGCCCAGGTTGGTCACCAGCGGGAATACCGGCTGCACATCAAACTCTTCAAGGAAGTAGACATCGTCTCCGGCGGTGATCTCGTAGTCTACCCCCCCCTTGTTTGCTCGACTGACGACATTGGTTACCTCCAGAAAGTACTGCAGCGAGCTGCCTGACAGCTCCTGATCATAGGACACCTTGAAGTCAAGCGACCCATAATCCTTGAGCTTGCTGTTGTTACGATAGGCTGGAATCTCAAGACTCTGGGCAGCCGGCAATGTCTGCGGCAGTTCTGTTGTCGCCCAGCCGGTATGCCATGCCATGGCGGCGCCGACCGTCCAGTTACCCAGGTACCAGTTGAGAAAAACGTTAAGGTTATGGGTCTGATCCCAGCGGCGATCGATCCATCTTCCACCATCCCGGTCCTGAACCTCGCTGTAGGTATAGTTAACGTTCCATTCAAACTTTTCACCACCACCGGTATAACTCAGCTCAATTCCCTTTGCCTCTGCTTTATCTGCATAGATCGTAATACGATCCTGCTGCAACTCCGGCAGGTAGACATAAGGATCAAACAAATTCACATATCTTGGTTTCAGATCCTCCATCTTCTTGAAGAAAGCTTCCGCGACCAACCTCGTATCGTTACTGAACCTGTACTCCGTCGCCAGAATATAGTGTTCGGATTTCTGTGATTTAAAAAACCCTGTCTCGAAATCAGTCGTCTTTAACTCATGAATCGCATGGGGTTGATGGAATCTGCCATAACTCAGACGCAGATCCCATTGGCCATTAATGTTGAAAAGCAATGCAACTCGAGGGCTCAGCTGCGAATCGGATTTCGCATAGTCCTGACGGTCCCATCTCAACCCAATTTCGGTTGTCAGTCTGTCCCCTGTCTGAAATTTGGCTGTGGCAAAAAGGCTTATGGAGTTTCCGTCAAACTTCTCCCTGAAAGTAGTATCTACATCAGTCTCAACCCCCAGAAACTCAGAGACAACATCCCTCGTTACCTGTATCTGCGTGTCGTAATCCATGGACTGGTGACGATAGGTACCGCCAAAATCCAGCCGAAATCGATCGTTGATCCGATATTCCTGTAGGTGTCTGAGACTGGAAATTTCAAGCTTCTGGTCGTCAACCAGAAAACCTTCCGTATCCTCTTCAGCAAAGGTAAAGCCCTTACGGCGACTGTCGATGCTCCCGAAGGAAAGAATGGTCCTTGAGGCGCGATCCTTCTTGTCACGCTCCCATTCGAACCAGGCGTAACGGTTTTTCACACGGCTCTTCGCTGAACTCTCATCGTCGGTAAAAACGATGTCGTCATCGAAGACAAAGGTGCTGGCCTTAAGTCTTCCCTCCTTGATTTCTCTGCTATAGCGACCGTATAGGTCATGGTACCGGGGATCACCAAGCTTCGACTGCAGCACCAGATCGAGATTGCCGCGTCGTGCAGACAACAGCCACTGATCTCTTTCGGTTTCATTGAAGTACAGGGCAGATAGGGAAAAGGCACTGATACCCAGCTCTCCTCCTGGCGCTTCAAAGGCATCCTGCGTTGCAATGTCCAGAACCCCGCTCATCTTGTTGCCATACTTCGCCGGAAACCCACCACTAAAGAACTCGACACTTTCAATAGTCTGGGGGTTGAACGAACTAAACATGGATTGAAAGTCGCGCAGATGAAAAGGTTCGATCAACTCAACTCCGTCGAACATCACCAGCAATTCATTGTCAGATCCGCCCCTGACATTGGGCTTCGCCGTCACGCCGATACTGGCTGCACCGGGTAGCCGGTGAACGATCCGAAGCGCATCACCTCCAAAACTTGGGTTGTCGTTGAGCTCTGCAGGGCCAATAACATGGCTCCCTCGGACCTCGTCACCCTGAAGTTCATAACGACTGGCTGTAACGACAACATGATCGACAACAGGCAGCTCTAAGGGTTCCCAGTCAGCGGATTTGGCTTCGGGTTCATCCGGTAACGCCGCCGCTATTGCCCAACGCCTGCCTTCGAGGCGGG
>JABHYO010000219.1 GCA_018656865.1 Gammaproteobacteria bacterium
AGCGTTCAGAATCGTGCAGTGAACCGCAGACTCCTCACCCCCAGCGCAGACTTCGGTCACCTGTTGTAGCGCCGCTTTCATCTTGTTCAGCTCAGCGATTTTCTCATCGATAGCGGTCAGCTTTTGCTCCGCCAGCGACTTTACCTCACCACAGGTTGAGGCCTCCTTGTCGACCTGAAGCGACAGCAGTTCTGCGGTTTCCTTGAGAGAGAAACCCATGCCCCTGGCCCGTCGAACAAAGTGGACACGCCTCACATCCTGCGGTGTATACAATCGGTAGCCGGATTCACTGCGCCGTGGTGGCGGCAGCAGCCCTTCGGATTCATAGTACCTCAATGTTTCAGCGCTGGTACCAGTCTCGGATGCCAGCTTGCCGATGCGTAAATAGCCCATTTCGCATTCTCGCAGACGGTGAACCCTGTAGTTTACTATAAAGAAGCCGACCTCCACAGAATCTGCCCTGAAAAGCCACCTTTGCGCCCGAATGCCCTGTAAACTGCAGCTTTCAGGACATCCAGGAGATTTGATGACTGAAGTACTTGTAGATGGTCTGTGCTTTGGTGAGGGACCCAGATGGCATGATGGCAAGCTCTGGTTTTCCGATATGCACGCCAATACGGTTTATACCGTTGACGCCAGGGGCCAGCTCGAAGCGGTCGTTCGGCTTGAGAATGACCAGCCATCCGGACTTGGCTGGTTGCCGGATGGCCGACTTCTTATCGTCTCGATGACAGAACAGAAGCTGCTGGCTTTCGATGCTGGAAATCTCAGCCAGTTTGCCGATCTTTCCCAACTCGCCAGTTTCTACTGCAACGACATGGTGACAGATGCCAGGGGCCGCTCCTACGTCGGTAACTTCGGCTACGATCTGCATGGCGGTGGAAAAATTGGAAAAGCCGAGATCATTCTGGTCGACACCGATGGCAGCTGTCGGATCGTTGCAGATGATATGGCCTTCCCCAACGGTACAGTCATAACCCCTGATGGTCACACGCTCATCGTCGGGGAAAGCATGGGAGCGAGGCTCACCGCATTTGATATCGAACATGACGGCAGTCTCAGCAACCGACGTATCTGGGCAGAAATGGAAGGCGCTATTCCCGACGGAATCTGTCTCGATGAGGCTGGCGGCATCTGGCTGGCTTCACCGATATCCAACGAAGCGCTCAGAATCCTGGAGGGTGGCCAGGTCACCGACAGAATCAAGGTGGAACATCAGGCGTACGCCTGTATGCTCGGTGGCCCGGACGGTAAAACATTGCACATCCTGACTTCAAAGTCTTCGGACCCGGAAGAATGTGTGCAGCAGAAATCTGCCGCCATCGAGATAATTGAGGTCGAACATGCAGGAGCCGGGCTGCCTTGAACCAACTAAGAATTGCGGTCATCAACGGCGGTGATTCTGCCGAGGCAGAGGTTTCCCGCAGCAGCGCCAGGGGCGTTATCACCGCGCTCAAAGAGAATTTCGACACGGTTGTCAGCGTCGAACTGGACGCCAATGTCACGACCGCGCTTGCTGACTGTCAGCCGGATGTGGTTTTCCCCATCCTGCATGGTCCGCCGGGTGAAGACGGCACACTGCAGGGATTCCTTGAGATCCTGGGGTACAGTTACGTCGGCAGTGATGTCCACAGCAGTGCCTTCGCCATGGACAAGATTATCGCCAAACAGGTATTTCGCGATGCCGGGTTGTCAGTCGCGGGCCAGGTTGTGGTCAATCGTAACGACGGAGTCGCCGATGCTGTCGCCAGGGTAAGCCGCGATTTGGGTGAATATGTCGTCGTCAAACCAGCCTGTCAGGGCAGCGCGATTGGCGTCACGCTGATCGACAATGTCAACCAACTGCATGAGGGTATCGAAGAAGCTTTCACCTATGACCAGAGACTCCTCGTCGAAGAGCGGATAGATGGCAGGGAAATCACCGTCGGTGTCATCGACACCGACACCGGCACTGACCCCTTCCAGGTCATCGAAATCACCACACCCGACGGAACCTGGTATGACTTCGATCATCGATATACCGCTGGGTGGTCAGAACATCTGATGCCTGCTGAACTCCCCGCAGAGCAGACTTCAGAACTGCAGAGGGCTGCCGTCAGTGCTCACCAGGCTCTCGGCTGCCGGGATCTTTCCCGCGCGGATTTTGTTATTCAGGACGAGGCTATCTACCTGCTGGAAGTCAACACACTGCCGGGCATGACCCCAACCAGCCTCTACCCCGATGGCGCCCGGGGCTACGGTCTGGACTTCCCGGATCTGGTCAAATATCTGGTGGTAAGGGCCGCTGCAAGATAGGGGCTACAACAGCAAGTAGCGCGAGCGCCTGAGGCGCGGGCACGTTGCCTGAAAGGCAAGAACCTGGACCACTGCTCGCGATTAACCCGTCATAGCACTAAAAAGCAGCACGAAAAAGCGGGGCGGGAGCCCCGCTATATAAAAAGCTAGATATCGTAACCGCGCTCATTATGCTGGTTCAGATCCAGCCCTTCAGTTTCCTCATCCTCAGAAACCCGAAGCCCCAGCACGGCATCAATCACCTTAAACAATACAAAGGAAAGTACGGCCGTATAAATTGCCACAGACGCCACACCTATTATCTGAATGACGACCTGCTCCCCAATCGCTGCGCCATCACCCTGACCACTAAAAATACCCAGATTACTGCTGGCAAAAACACCGGCCAGGATGGTTCCCAGGGCGCCACCTACGCCATGGACCGGAAAGACATCCAGAGAATCATCAATACCCAGCTTACGCTTCAGATACATGGTCGCACTGAAACAGACAATTCCAGCGCTGATACCGATAACAAGTGCACCTGCCGGTCCAACATAACCCGAAGCAGGTGTGATCGTACCAAGCCCCGCCACCATACCGGTCACAGCACCCAGAGCGCTCGGCTTGCCAAAACGAATCCACTCAATACACATCCAGGTAAACGCTCCTGCGGCTGCAGACATATGCGTCGCCAGCATGGCCATACCGGCGTCACCATTCGCCGCCAGAGCACTACCAGCATTAAAACCAAACCAGCCAACCCAGAGCATACCCGCCCCCGTAATCGTCATAGTCATATTGTGTGGTGTCATCGGTGTCGTCGGAAACCCTCTTCGCGGACCCATGACCATCGCTGCGGTTAATGCAGCAACACCAGCAGTTACATGAACAACAGTGCCGCCGGCAAAATCCAGCAGACCCATTTCACCGAGCCAGCCGCCACCCCAGACCCAGTGTGTCACCGGGATATAAACAACCAGCAACCACAGGCCTGAAAACAACAGCATGGCAGAAAAGCGCATGCGCTCGGCGAATCCGCCAACGACCAATGCCGGAGTAATGATGGCGAAGGTCAACTGGAACATGGCAAAGACGCTCTCCGGAATATCACCCTTTATGGTGTCTTCCTGAACCCCCGCCATAAAGAAGTTCGACAGTCCGCCAATAAACTGATTACCCTCAGAAAAAGCGAGCGAATAGCCAACAATCAGCCAGATAATCGAGACAAGACAGGTAATGGCAAAGCACTGCATCAGCACACTCAGCACATTCTTGACACGGACCAGCCCCGCATAGAACATAGACAGCCCCGGTATGGTCATAAAGAGCACCAGCGCGGTCGACGTCAGAATCCAAGCGGTGTTGGCACCATTTAGTTCATCCGCCAGAGCTGCCGGAGAAATTAGTACCAGGGAAATCACAGCAAGCGCTGCCTTCTTCATTAGGTGCTCCTCTATCTTCTGCGGGCCCACAAGCCGAGTCGGAAAGCTATTATTCTAGTTGCTTCGAGTCTAACGGATTGCTCCCAAAAGCCCAACAATCCAGCTTATTCCCACCATCACTATCAGCGTTCTGGCTTATAGCTAAATGTTCGTCGACAGAGAGAGAGTAGTTCGTTTCAATAGGACTGCGTCCCTCCCCAAAAGAGAATATTCGATGCGAAGACAGAAGCGCCAGAAAACCAACCGGGCTTTCGCCCGAGGCTATCAGTTCGGTGTGCATGGAAAATCCCGTGAGCTCTGCCCTTATCATGATGAACTGGTAAAACAGTCGTGGCTGAATGGCTGGCGCGAGGGTCGCGAGGACAATTGGGACGGATTCAGGGGAACAGCCGGAGTCTGCAGAGTCAGAACCTGACCGGATTCATTCGTCGCAGCACTTCTTCAGGTCATCTATAGTATCATCCCGCCGTGGAACCTGGCGTGAATTCCGCTGTCTATAAATTCCGATAATTTCGGTACTTAGCACAACCTCTGGGAACTGAAGAGTTATCAGTATGGAGCGCCTGCTGCGCGGGTGACCCATCTGTATGACAAAATTTGTAATTACTGCTCGAGACCAATAGCGACAAATGTATAGAGAAAAAATCATAGAGTTGGAGAAATGGCTGTCCAGCCGAATCATCGGCCAGGAAAAGCTCGTCAACCGATTGCTCATGGCTTTGCTCGCCGACGGGCACCTCCTGGTGGAAGGCGCACCCGGCCTTGCCAAGACCAAGGCAATTAAGACGCTGGCCGATGGCATCGAAGGAGAATTCCACCGCATCCAGTTCACACCAGATCTGTTGCCGTCCGACGTTACCGGCACAGAAATATACCGGGCAGAGGATCATACCTTTGAGTTCCAGAAAGGGCCGATCTTTCACAACCTGATCCTAGCCGATGAAATCAACCGGGCTCCCGCCAAAGTGCAGTCAGCCCTCCTGGAAGCCATGGCAGAACGCCAGGTCAGCTACGGACGCCAGACGTTCCCGCTGCCGCCACTGTTTCTGGTTATGGCGACTCAGAACCCGATCGAGCAGGAAGGTACTTACCCGCTGCCTGAAGCGCAGCTGGATAGATTTCTCATGCACGTTAATATCGACTATCCCGATGCTGTGTCCGAACGTAGCATCCTGCAATTAGTCAGAAACGAGGCCATGTCAGCAGTCGACACGGAACCCGCCGCCAAGGTGACCCAGGACCTGATCTTCAGCTGTCGGCAGGAACTCCTGAACCTGCACATGGCACCGGTGGTCGAGGAATATATCGTTCAATTAACCATGGCAACACGCAACCCTGAAGCCTACGGAGAGGATCTCGCCAATTGGATCGACTACGGCGCATCGCCGCGAGGCACAATCGCTCTGGACATCTGCGCCCGTGCGAATGCCTTCCTTCTCGGTAAGGACTTTGTTTCCCCGGACGATGTTCAGGCAGTACTGCACGATGTCTTCCGGCATCGCATTATCGTCAGTTTCGAAGCAGAAGCCATGGGTGTCGATGCCGACAAGATTCTCGATATCCTCGTGCAGCGGGTTGCTGCCGCATAACGCCAAATGGCAAAGCGTCAATCCAATCGCGAAGATTTCAGAGCCCTGCATGAGTTCCGCGGTGCCTACACCGACCTGCGGGACCTGATCCGGCTGCGATATGCGGCACGGGAAATCACAGAACTGACTGACAGCAAAACATCGAACCCGCTGGCTGGATTGCTGACATCCAACTTCCGCGGTCGCGGCATCGACTTTGCCGAAGTGCGTATCTATCAGCCAGGTGATGACGTCCGTACTATCGACTGGCGCGTCACCGCAAGAACAGAAACACCCCATACCAAACTGTTTCAGGAAGAAAAAGAAAGACCAGTACTCATTTTGGTCGACCAGTCTGCTTCCATGTTTTTCGGCAGCCAGGTCACCTTCAAATCGGTAGTGGCGGCAAGAACCGCCGCACTGATCGCCTGGACCATGCTGGATCGTGGCGACAGGGTGGGTGGCATCGTCTTCTCAGAACAAGGCCACCGCGAAGTACGGCCACGACGAAACAAACACGCGATTCTGCGACTCCTCAACGAGCTTCACGACTTCAACCACGCCCTTCGCCGTGAGAGCGCCACATCAGAGGCTACGTATTCTGACAACTACTTTACTGAGGCGCTCGCCAATGTTCGCCGTGTGGCCAAACACGGTAGCGTAATATTCATCATTTCTGACTTTAATAATTACAAAGAAGAGTCCCGGATCCACTTTCAGCCATTAGCGCGCCATAACGATGTTGTTGGCATACATGTTTCCGACCCTTTGGAGCGATCGCTGCCGAGCCCGGACCTCTACAGCATTACTGATGGTCGCAACAGGTCTAAGATCAACACGGCTTCCCGCCGGCATCGCCAGGCCTACGAGAAGGGTTTTCACGAACAGATGGCATCTATTCAGGAAGAGTTCCTGCGGGTACGAGCGCCTCTGTTGACCCTGCAGACTAACCAATCCATCGTCGATGGCCTGAACCGGCAGGCACCGATGATCTCTGGAGTCTAGATCTTGGCAGCGCAACAGCAACCAGGGGTTCCGCAACAGGCGATGGACCCGCTTGCCCAGCTCAGGGATATCCATCAACCGGCAATGATCGAATCCTGGCCCCCTGCCCCAGGCTGGTGGTTGCTGGCAGCACTCGGCCTGGCAGTCGTCATCGCTGTGATTGTTTGGGCATACAGACACTGGCACGCCAATCGCTATCGCCGCGAAGCTGAAAGAGAACTCTCGGATCTGCTCGCTGACTGGCGGCTGCAACAGGACGATTTTGCCTATCTGCAATCTCTGCAGCTACTGCTGAAAAGGGTCGCTTTGACCCGCTTTCCACGAGAAGACGTCGCCAGCCTGACCGGTGAGGCCTGGGTTCAGTTTCTCGACCGCTCAACAGGTAGCCACGACTTTTCGATGGGTGAAACTGAAGTGCTGATCGACGGCAACTACCGTACCAATGCCACTATCAATGTTGAAGCACTTCAACACATCGCCCTTAAGTGGATAAAAAAGCACGATGTCCGTCATCTGCGCCTTTTGGAGAAGGCCGCATGATCGAGTTTCTGTGGCCCTATGCTGCACTCTTTTTACCCCTGCCGATTCTGGTATATCTGCTGGTGCCGAAGGCCGAGTACAAGGAACCGGCATTGCAGGTTCCATTCTTTGCCACGGCATCTTCCTACGACACCACTTCGACGGGCGCAGGTACAAGATCGATAATCCGTCGCCTGATGCTGCTGCTTATCTGGATCGCACTTGTCGCAGCCGCAACAAGACCGCAGTGGATAGGCGAACCGATCAATCTGCCAACCAGCGGTCGCGACCTACTTCTGGCAGTCGACATATCCGGCTCCATGGGCACCGAGGACATGAAACTGAAAGGCAATATGACGACCCGGCTCGCGGTCGTGAAGGATGTCGTCGGTGACTTTGTTGAAAGGCGCAAGGGCGACCGTCTCGGTCTCATTCTGTTCGGTACCCGCGCCTATCTGCAGACGCCATTGACCTTTGATCGCAAGACCGTGAGAACACTCCTCACTGAAACACCACTCGGCATTGCCGGTGGTAAAACGGCGATTGGCGATGCCATTGGCCTTGCCGTTAAGCGTCTGCAATCCCGGCCGGCCGAAAACCGTGTGCTAATCCTGCTCACAGACGGCGTCAACAATGTCGGCGAAGTAGACCCAACCCAGGCTGCCAAACTCGCCGCTCAGGAAGGTATCCGTATCTATACCATTGGTTTTGGTGCCGATGAAATGACCGTGCCGGGCTTCTTTTTTAACCGCACGGTAAATCCCTCGGCAGAACTCGACGTCGAGACACTGACCCAGATCGCCAGCACCACCGGTGGCATCTTTCAGCGTGCTCGCTCAAGCGAGGAATTGACCGAAATCTACGAGGCCCTGGATAAGATGGAGCCGATCGAACAGGATGCCGAAACCTACCGTCCGGTACGGTCGCTGTACTGGTACCCTCTCGCCTTTGCACTCATCTCCAGCCTTCTGTTTACTGGCCTGCATCCGGTCATGACCACCTGGCTATACGGCCTCTGGGCGGGTCGGCCCTGGGCAACAACAAGGGAGGCCGCTGCATCATGAATGAGACGCTGATCAACGACATCCTTACCCATTTTCATTTTCTACGCCCGGAATGGTTTTACGCGCTTATTCCAGCACTGTTGCTCTTTCTCCTTATCCGATACCGTCACAGTCACCACAGCAACTGGGAAAAGGCGATCGAACCGCACTTGCTGGACTACATTCTCGACAACCCCAACGAAGTCGTCAGCAGAAGCCCTCTTGCAGTCCTGTTCATCGCCTGGATTATCGCGACGATAGCGCTTGCCGGCCCGGTCTGGCGTAAAACACCGCAGCCCGTACACGAGCGTGAGGATGCACTGGTTGTGATCTTTGATCTGACCCGCAGCATGTTGGCCACCGATGTGAAACCGGACCGCCTGATCCGAGCCAAGCGCAAGCTGATCGATCTATTGGAGACTCGCGAAGAAGGGGTTACTGGTCTCGTCGTCTTCGCCGGGGACGCACATACCGTATCGCCTCTGACCGACGACACCAATACCATTGCCGCGATGATCCCCGCCCTATCACCAGATATCGTCCCCGCTCCCGGCAGCAGGCTTTCCTCGGCTCTGGAACGTGCCGTGGAACTGTTCGAACAGGGTGGTGTTGCCAGCGGAAGGATGCTAATCATCACCGATGAGATACGGGATGTCGTCGCAGCCCAGCGCGTCGCAAGGCAATACCGAAACGCCTACCCGGTATCCGTCATGTCAGTTGGCACGGCCGATGGTGCCCCGGTACCACTTTACCCTGACCAGCCCAATGCCGGCTTCCTCAAAGACGGCAGAGGAAACCTGGTAATACCAAAGCTTGACGTAAAGAATCTACGAGACTTTGCCGAACTCGCCGGTGGTCGCTATTCACCCATGAGCCTCACCGACGAGGATCTCGAGTTTCTACTGGCAGAACAACCACTTACAAACGGCGATGCATACCGGGAACTGGAGCGTGATTTCGACGTCTGGTTTGAGGAAGGCCCCTGGCTCCTGCTGCTGCTGTTGCCGCTCGCATCACTCGCTTTTCGTCGGGGCTGGGTCTGGAGTATTGCCCTGATTACCCTCTTGCCCACGGACAGGGCTCAGGCCTTTGGCTGGGAGGATCTCTGGCAAACAAAGGATCAGCAGGGGATATCAGCCCTGAAAACAGGCGATGTAGCACGCGCCGCGGTACTCTTTGAAAACGAAGCATGGAAAGCGACGGCCAACTATCGCAGCGAGAACTTCGAGGACGCCGCCAACCAGTTTGGCAATGTCGAGACCGCAGATGCCCAGTACAACCTCGGCAACGCACTCGCTAAGCAGAGTCTCTTGAATGAGGCGATCGAGGCCTATGACCAGGCGTTGACACTAGATCCTGACAACGAAGATGCCCGTTTCAACAAAGAATTGATCGAGAAGCTTCTAGAACAACAGGAGCAACAACAGCAAAAACAGCAACAGGGCGACAATCAGGAACAAGATCAGCAGAACGAGGAAGACCAGCAGGATCAGCAGGAAAACCAACAGGATCAGGAAAAGAACGACCAGGAAGAACAGCAGGATCAGCAGCAGACCAGCGACAAGGATCAAGAGAAGCAGAGCGAAGAACAAGAAGAACAAGAACAGCAAGAGCAGGAACAGCAGAAACCCCAGGATGCAAAGTCCAAGGAAGCTTCAGAAAAGGAGGAGGATCCCCTCGATGAAGAAGAAAAACAGGCATTGCAGCAATGGCTGCGCCGCGTACCCGATGACCCGGGCGGACTACTGCGCCGCAAGTTCCAGCAGCAACATGAACAACGTGCCCGAGAGGGTAAGGTGGCAGGTAATGACGCTTCAGCAGACTGGTAGGTTACTTATAACATTTCTGGCTCTCATCGCCGCAGCGGCGAGAGCGGATCTGGTGGCAACAGTCGATCGCACTATCATCTCTGATGCAGACCTCGTGACCCTGACCGTTCGAGCATCCGACGAAACCGCCAACACCGAACCCGACTTTTCCGGGCTCAACAAAGACTTTGAGGTTATCTCACTCACACCGCAGCGAAACAATTCTTTTACCATGATCAATGGTCAGACAAGCCGGGTTTCCTACGTCGACTATGTCATCAGGATAGCTCCACGCAGACAGGGGGAACTCAGCATCCCGCCCATTCGTGCCGGGTCTGAGGTGACACGCGCCATTCCCATCCGAGTACAGCGACAAACCATCTCGCAGCAGCAGCGTATGGACCAGTATGTCTTCTTCGAGACCACCGTCGACAGTAACGAGGTCTACGTTCAGGGACAGATCATCTACTCCGTAAAACTTTTCTACACCGAGGCCATCGGCGGCGACTTCCCGCAGCCACCGACGTTAACCGATACCGTTGTGGAAACCATCGAAAATGAAAAACGATACGAATCCATTGTTAGCGGCAAGCGCTATTATGTTCTCGAGAAACGCTATGCCATTTTCCCGCAACGAAGCGGCGAGCTCGTCTTCCCAAGGGAACGGTTCACCGGTTCCCGGGGCCGCGGCGGTATATTCGCAAGAAAGCAATCCGTAGGCGCCATTTCCGAATCGCATACCGTGCGTGTAAACACGATTCCTGAAAGTTTTTCCGGCGAAAACTGGATCCCAGCCAAGGCACTTGGCATTAAGGAATCCTGGACCGAACCATCGCCCATATTCCGCGTCGGTGAACCCATGAACCGCACCATAACGCTATCTGCGATCGGGCTCTCAAGCGCTGTTCTCCCCGCAATGACTGAATCGACCATACCCAATGCCAAGGTCTATGCAGACCCCCCGACGACGGAGAATCGAATTGGCGAAGACGGGATCTCCGCATTGCAGATCACCACCATTGGCATCGTACCAACTGCCGAGGGTGAACTATATCTGCCGGAGATAAAAGTACCCTGGTGGAACACACAGACGGGCCGCGAAGAGATCGCAACCATTCCAGCATCGACCTTTACCGTTCTACCAGCTTTGGGTGAGACCGTGACCGTACCTACCGTCACCGTACCAGTCACTGAACTCACAAAGTCAACGGTTGTGCAGCAGGTGGCATCCCGGTATTGGCAATGGGCCGCTATAGCTCTCGGCCTGCTGTTTCTGTTCTCGACCTGGCAGTGGCTGGCCCTTCGACGACAGGTGCGTATTTTGGAATCGATGAACGTAACTCGGTATGAGGCAGCTACCTTCGATGACCCGGATGAGCAACGAGAATTCAAGGGGCTGAAACAAGCCTGCACCAGAAACCGCGCGGCGGATGCTCATCGGCAGTTATTTCTCTGGGCCAAAGCCAGGTATCCGGAACTTAACTCCGTCAATGAACTTGCGAAGAACCAACCTGACCTGGCGCCGGAAATCGAAGCACTGGAAAGCCATCTCTATGCGAGAGATGACGACTCTAACTGGCGAGGTGCCGACCTCCTGACAGAAGTGGACAGGCTTCGAAACAAGAAGGCAGCGCGCACGGGAAACAAGGCGTTAGAGAAGAATCTCAATCCTGCCTGACTTTCATCTCGACTGAAGCGCGTAGCGCGAATTGGAGAGATCTCCCAACCAAATCCAACCTAAAGTCATCTCGACTGCAGCGCGCAGCGCGAAACGGAGAGATCTTCCAACCAGATACAATCTAAAGTCCTACAGACAGCAAACGACTCCAAGCGTCTAGTAACCCAATGTACTGGGTCTACATTCTCACTAACAAATACCACACCACGTTGTACGTCGGGGTCACTAACAACATTCAGTCACGTGTTACTCGGCATAAAACAGGCATGGGATCTCAATTCACAAGCAAATATAGGACAACCAAACTCGTTTTTGCAGAGACATCTACGGATCCCATATCTGCTATTGAGCGAGAGAAGCAAATCAAACGATGGAGTCGAAAGAAGAAAGATGCTCTGATTGAATCAGTGAATCCAAACTGGGAAGAGATCCCATTGGTGTGAGATTTCTCCACTTCAGTTTCCTTCGGAAACTTCCGGTCGAAATGACAGGTTCAAAGACTCTTCGTCACAATCTCATAAACATCCGGTGACAGATCATCTGCCCCCAGAATCCTTTCGAGTTCACCCTTCATCAATCGCTGTCTCGCCTCATCGAACTTACTCCAACGAGTCAGCGGGGCCATGATCCTGGCTGCCATCTGCGGATTGATAGCATTGAGATCAATGACTCTGTCGGCCAGGAAAGCGTAACCACCACCATCGGCCTGATGGAAGTTGACGATATTGCCCACGGCGAATTGGGCGACAAGCGCACGCATCCGATTCGGTACCTTAATGTCGAAGGCCTCGTGATTCATCAGCGCTTTAACGCGATCCAGGGTGCCCGGTAGCTGGCAGCTCGCCTGTAACGCGAACCACTGATCGACC
>JABHYO010000221.1 GCA_018656865.1 Gammaproteobacteria bacterium
CCTCAAGCCGAATGAATCGTGGTTCACCCGGCGGTGCCCGGATCAGGATTTCGCTTCGATCTTCCGGCGACAGGACTAACCCGATCCCAGAACGACTCCGCCAGATTTCCTCACCGAAGTCATTCAGCACCATGCTGAACAAGCCCGAACCGGGACTATTAAAATGCGGTTCCTGCAGCTCCTCTGGCAGGTACAAAGATGATGCATCAGCAAAATCACCTTCATCGCTTGCCGCGATCAGCGCATAGATATGTAGAAGAAGTCTTTCGGATTCGCTTTGCTCGGCGCTCAGACGAAATGCATTGTCGAGCACCGCCCCCATGACACCGAGAAACATCATCAGAACCAGACCGGCGGACACCAGCATTCTGATCCTGAGCGAACCGGAAGATGAGCTATTAGACGGTACCGGATTCATGTATTCAGCCTGACGTACCTATCCGTCATCATCTGAACCCGAAACGGTAACCCTGCCCCCTCACTGTTTCAATGGGGCTGATCTGGTTCTCCGGATCGAGTTTCCGGCGCAACCGACCAACGAAGACCTCAATCACGTTGCTGTCACGATCGAAGTCCTGATGATAAAGATGCTCGGTTAACTCGCTCTTGGATATGACATGTCCCGGTCGGTGCATAAGATATTCCAGCAGGTTGAACTCGAAGGCTGTCAGATCCACTGGATCACCGTTGACGCTGACACTTTTAGCCCGGCAATCCAGGCTAACCGGACCGAGGGTTAAATCCTGAGTGACGGCCCCTGATGCACGCCTGATCAGCGCTTCGACCCGCGCCAGCAGCTCCTGAACGTGAAACGGCTTAACCAGGTAATCATCGGCACCGGCGGACAGGCCTTCCACCTTGTCCTGCCAGTCTCCCCGCGCTGTCAGAATAAGCATAGGATAATCTTTACCTTGCCCCCTTAAACGTTCGATGACCTCCATCCCCGACATCTTGGGCAGACCAAGGTCGATTATGGCCAGATCGTATTGACCCTCTTCACCAAGCGTGAGGGCACGAGCCCCATCTTCCGCACAATCTACGGCATAACCGTGGCGCTCCAGAATATCGAGCAACTGATCACGGAGTCTCTGTTCGTCTTCAGCCAATAACAGTTTTAGTGTCATGCTCCAACCTCATTCAAATACCTCACCAGTACGCCCGTCGACAAATACGGACTTGACTACGCCATCCTTTGACAGGGTTCGAACTTTGAACATGGGCGAGTCACCGCGTTCCAGACGCGACACACCAAGAACCCGGGTACCACTGTATTTTTTCTTAACCAGTGAAGCTGCTCTGGAATTCGAAATCCTCCCCTTAGTGGACGGCGCCAGTTTTGAGGAAGCCGGTACCTGAACGCTGGGAGACGATTTCTTTTGCTTTTTTTCATCGGCCAATAGCGGACCGCTCAGCAGAGCCAGGACAATGAGTACCGAGCCAAAAATGTGAGTGGTCAATTTGGTGTTCATAATCTTCCCGTAGTTGACAGATACGTTACACAGAAGTCACTGAATAGTACCTGAATCAGCATATTCTACCCCGGCGATACTGTGATTGTGGTCAAGTGTTACGCACATATCCGCCTGTTCCGGCGCGGTTTCGAGCATCCAGCAGGTCAGCCTCTGATAGTACTGGATGAAGCGGTTAAGCTCCGCCTCGTTCATAACATGCTTTCCCGCACCAGGGTCAAGTTCCTGCTCCTGCTGCCAACGCCATTGAACCACAGCATCCATGGATGGAACCTTGATGAAAACAAAGCCGTCAGTCTTAAATAATTCCTGATAGGCCAACAACTGATCGTTGACGAAACGACGCCATGTGCCGTCAATATCCAGATCCGCTTCCAGTTCGTTTACCGGTGTCTCAAGTCGATCCAGCGGTTCCGGCACGGCACCCCAACACCAGCCTTCACAGATGACGACATCCACCGGTTGTAACACTTTCAGGTGTTGTACTCTGTCATCGGTTGCCTTGTCGAATTCGGGGACTTCCGTCGACAGCCCCTGTCTTAGGGATTCAATTGACTGCTGCATCCAGGCAATATCGTGGGTTCCCGGTACACCGCGCGTTGCCAACAGCGGATGCTTATCTGCTGCCAGTTTTGTCCGTTCGTCACGGGTCAGATAGAAGTCATCCAGTGACAGTCTAGCTGTTCCAAGAGAGCAGCGATGCACCAGGACTTCTCCAAGTGCCCGGGCCAACGTTGTCTTGCCACTACCCTGTGCCCCCGCAATTCCAATCACGACAACGTTCTGTTGCCTTGTGTTGATTATCCCCGAAGCAAGACTGGCTAATAGCTGCCGGTAAGCTGGATCAGCCGAATAGTCCTCAAGGCTGTCAGGAGCAATACGAAAATCTTTCGATGTGCCGCTAAAAATCACGGCGAAAAGGCGGTAGCGAGTCAAGAATGAGCCGACCGTAAGATTTGGTAATGACGCGACGATCGAGAATGGAAACCGTGCCGGAGTCAGTCTCAGTTCGCAACAAACGTCCAGCTGCCTGAACCACCCGCAGGGCGGCATTGGGCAACATCAGATCATAGAAGGCATTGCCACCCTGACGCTCGATCCACTCCGACAGCGTCGCGTCAACTGGATCGTCTGGCACAGAGAAAGGCAGTTTGGCGATGACCACATGACTGCAATAATCTCCTGGTAAATCGACACCTTCGGCAAAACTAGCCAGACCGAAAATACAACTAGCCTCACCCGCATCGACCTTGTCTCGATGACGTTTAAGGATCTCTTGCTTCGACAGATCTCCCTGGAGCAGTACCCGCCCCCTAAACTCTTGATTAATTTCATCGTAGACCCTCAGCATCTGGCGCCAGGACGTAAATAGCACCAACGCACCACCTTCGTCTCCCAGTAAATCCGGAATCAGCCTGCCGAGTTCCTCGGTATGGGCGTCAGCATTACCGGGGTCGTGCTCCATCTGCGGGATTCGAAGCACAGCCTGCTCCTGAAATCGAAATGGGCTTGATAGACTGACAAATGTCTGCGACTTCTCAATCCCGCTCTTGGCCTGATACACGGAAAAATCCCGGGCTACCGAAATAGTCGCAGATGTCAGCACCGCGCCAGCGCAACGACTCCAG
>JABHYO010000129.1 GCA_018656865.1 Gammaproteobacteria bacterium
CTGCCCGCCAATGTTGAACCAGAAACCACAGGCCATTCCCCGACCCTGGTTTTTCTTCAGTTTGGCTTTCATGTGAGGATGATCCCTGACTGCTTCGAGCGTGGGCTCAATACCGATCGGACCGTAGGTTGGACCGTACGAAGCCCTTGTACCCTCGCGGGCAACGTTGTGCAGGCGCAGTGTGACCGGATCCATATCCAGCTCGGCTGCCAGAATATCGAGTGTACTCTCGACACCGAATGCCATCATCGGCGCCGAAGGAGCACGATAGGCAGCAACCTTGGGTCGATTACAAAGGACGTCATATCCGACGGATTTCACATTCTTGAGGTCATAACAGGCCCAGGCGGTCATGCAACCAAGCATTCCCCATATACCGGGAAAGGCGCCGTCCATGTATCGACACTCAATGTAGGCAGACGTGATCGTCCCGTCCTTTCTAGCGCCGATCTTCACATCCATGGATGCAGCACAGGTCGGTCCAGAAGCGCGGAATACTTCTTCCCTGCTCATGACCAATTTTACCGGCCGGTTTGCCTTACGGGACAGAGCCAGTGCTACAGGCTCAGTAAAGACATGGGTCTTGCCACCAAATCCACCGCCAATTTCAGATGAGGTAACTTTAAGTTTGGCAATATCCATACCCAGCAGCGTCGCGCAGACATTACGAAAGTGGAAGTGGCCCTGTGTAGTTACCCAGAGCTCGCCGGTACCATCCGGGCTGACACTGGCAAGACATGCCTGCGGTTCGATATAACCCTGGTGGGTCTGTTCGGTTTTGTAGCTCTTCTCAACGACGACATCAGCCTCTCCGAGACCTGCCTCAACATCGCCGTGACCAAACTCAGATCGCTTGACGACATTAGACGATTTGCCGTCCTTCTGAAGTCTGGGCAGCACAATGGGTGCACCGGGCTTCATGGCCTCATCGACATCTGTCACATGGGGCAATTTCTCATAGGTAACCTTGATAGCCTTAAGGGCCTTTTTTGCCGTGGCTCGGTCAATTGCAGCAACAGCTGCGACGGCATGGCCATCGTAGAGCGCCCTGTCTCGCGCCATGCAGTTTTCCAGCATGTCGTACATATCCGGTCTACCGCCCGTCAGGTCAGG
Organism: Gammaproteobacteria bacterium; assembly: GCA_018656865.1. GTDB lineage: Bacteria > Pseudomonadota > Gammaproteobacteria > Pseudomonadales > Azotimanducaceae > UBA9659. The sequence continues at coordinate 1,114 of JABHYO010000129.1, forward strand.
CATATCTGCCGACGTGACAACGGCTTTGACGCCGGGAATCTTCTCCGCTTTTGATGCATCGATATTCTTGATCCTGGCGTGCGCGTGGGGAGACCGCAGCACAAGGCCTACGAGCTGACCCGGCGCATAAGCATCCGCACCATAACGGGCTCGGCCGGTTACTTTGTCAACTCCGTCCGGTCTTGGCACCCGCGTGCCAACAACGGTGAAATCCTGGTCGGTATAACTCTGATCGTGTTTCATTACGTTCTCCCCTATCGCTTCTTGCTGAGCTTACGCATGTCTTTCGCCGCTGCCTGCACTGCTCTCACGATCTTGTCGTAACCGGTGCAGCGGCAGAGATTGCCTGCTAGTGCGTAACGTATTTCTTCTTCAGTCGGACTTGGATTCTTGTCCAGCAACGCCTTGGCTGCGACCAGAAATCCAGGTGTACAAACACCACACTGAAGCGCAGCATTGTCGATGAACTGCTGCTGCAATGGATGCAGCTTGTCGCCATCGGCCATACCTTCAATAGTACTGATCTCACGACCTTCGGCCTCAACGCCCAATACCAGACAGGAACAGACAAGCCGACCATCGAGTGTAACGCTGCAGGCACCGCAATCGCCGGTACCGCAACCTTCCTTGGCGCCCGTCAGACCAAGCTGGTCTCTGAGCACATTCAGCAGTGATTCATCCGTTGGACAGGCAAACTGAACCGGATCACCATTAACAGTTGTTGATACGAGTTGACTTGCCATCACTTACCTCCAGCACGTTCAAAAGCAATTTTTGCGGCACGCTTTGCCAGCACACCGGCAACGCGAGTTCGATACTCAATCGTTCCCCGCTTATCATCGATGGGATCACAGGCGGCAGAACACGCTGCTGCCATTTTCTCCAGAGCATTATCATCGAGTTTCGTTCCGATCAGCGCTCTAGCAGCCTCGGGCACCAGAACGACCGTCGGTGCAACCGCACCGAGCGCCACTCTCGCAGTCTTAACAACACCACGGGCCAGCGTGAGACTGACAGCACAACCAACAACGGCAATATCCATCTCGGTTCGAGGAATAAAACGGAGATAGGCATCGCCAGATCTAGCTGCTCGCTTGGGCAGCGTAATCGCTTCCACCAGCTCATCTTTAGCGAGCGATGTTTCACCGGGACCGGTGACAATCTTGTCGACAGCTACCGTCCTTCTTTTGCTCTTACCGACAACAACGGCCTTGGCACCGGCAGCGACCAGTGCCGGAACGCTGTCAGCTGCAGGGGAAGCATTGCAGAGGTTACCCGCTATCGTACATCGGCTCTGCACCTGATCGGACCCGATCAGTCTGGCCGCTTCAACAACACCGGGCCACGCTTTGCCTAACGCCTTGTTCTCACCAAGTTCAGCACTAGACACCGCCGCACCGATCTTGAATCCTGTGGCGGTCTTCTTGACCTCATTCATGACCGGAATCCGCTTGATATCAACCATCAAATCCGGCTCGATCAAGTCCATGCGCAACCTGACCATGAGGTCAGTTCCGCCGGCGAGGACGTAGGCGCTGCCTTTCTCCCCCGCCAGAAGCGCGACCGCCTCCTTGGTCGTGGTGGGTGATTCATACCTCATTACATACCCCTTTATATCTAAATAGGTTATCAATTCTCAGAGACGAGAGTGTATCGAACTATTGTCCGAAGATTAAACACTGCATATCAATTATGGTCATCGACCCAGAATAGCTCTCAGCTCAAGTGCCACTTCGCTGATCTTGGCCTGTAGCATACGTGAATTCCTTGGCCCCATACGGATCAGTTGCTTTTGTGCAGGACTCAAGGATTCAAGTTTCTCGTCCTCGTATTTAAACATGACCACCGGGCGACTAAGTCGAACAGGGCCATCTAATACCGGCGTTTCCAGCAATCTGCCGATCGCCTCAAACAAAACATCATCGAAAGATCGGTCGCCATAACCGAGCTCGCCATAGGCCTTCTGCACAAGCGGTCTCAGCAGGTGATAAAACTCGGATGCCCGACGCGCATCAATTGAAACGACGATCTCGGTAAAACGGTCGTAACGATCATAGGACGCAGGATCAATGGCAAAAGTGGTCTCATTGATAGTCGTCACCAGGAACGGACCTTCCGGCGCCAGAAAGCGAACGGGCTCCTTTGCCACCTGTCCGTGAGCGACATTATCGACGAAGGCAACAAACTTGCGGATTAATTCATTTGGCGATAGCCAGGCGTTGATGCCTTCATGTCGCGTTAAGCTGACCACGCCATCGCGAATCAGCTGATCACTCTCATTCAGAAGCGGCAGCACAAAGATAGACTCTTCTTCGGGCTCTGATTCTTCCACCGGTTCTGGCTCAGGAATCACCACGGGTTCCGGGTCCGGTTCCACCTTCGGCGGTGGTGTTGGTGCCGGAATGGATATCTCTTCCTTGACGATGGGCTTTTCGTCTTCGGCGGTCATCAGGAAAAAGGTGATCAGAGCGACGATTGCTGCCACCACGATCAGGAGCGCAACGACGATAGGCTTATTTTCAGATATTCCAGACATTAGTTCAGGCTCGCTAACGATCTATACATCATAGACCGTCACAGACAATAAAGATTCACTTATGCCCCACCATGACAGCCCGAATCGCTGTGTCATAGGGAGGTGTCAGCAAACCGGCATCGGTAATGATACCGGAAATCAGTTTATTCGGTGTCACATCGAAGGCGGGGGAACGTGCACTGACCGATTCAGGTGCAATACGAGTTCCGGCGATAACCTTAACCTCATCCGGATCTCTTTCCTCGATAACAATGTCC
>JABHYO010000213.1 GCA_018656865.1 Gammaproteobacteria bacterium
CCCGCCGTTGACTTCTCGCGTATCGAAATAGGCGGCGTTAACGTTATCGGCCCAGAGTTCACAGGCGTTGACGAAACCGAGATCGAGCATCCGCTGACGGGCAGCGGCGAAATCGTTGACCAGACAACCGACATGATGAAAGCCTTCTTTCCCTGCCGGATACATATCGCGGTAGATGGAAGGTGTGTCATCGTGCTGTTGGATAAACTGGATGTGGGAATCGCCCAGGTAACCAAAAGCGTAGGACACATCAGCCTCCTGCGGCGTATCTCGGTATTGAAATTTGTCCGCTCTATGATGCGGGACCAGACTGAATGGTCCTGCGCCATAGAGTCGATGCCACTTGTGAGACGCCTCTTCGATATCGTTAACAAAATACGCATATTGAAAAATCGGATAAATCATTTCTCTTCCTCTCTTTCCCGAACGAATGTTTTAGTCGAACGTCTTAAGCCAGTTTCGCATTTCCTTGATGAACAGTTCAGGCTGCTCAAAGGCGGCAAAGTGACCACCTTTTTCCATGTCGTGCCAGTATTGAATATTGGTATAACGTTTTTCAGCCCAGGTGCGGGGTGTCCTGACCACCTCTTTTGGAAAACTGCTGACCCCTGTGGGCAATTCCACGGTGTTGTCGCCGGTAGAGAATGAGGCAAAACTTTCCCAGTAAAGACGGGCTGAAGAGGCGCCTGAGTTGGTCAACCAGTAGAACATGATGTTGTCGATCAACTCATCACGGCTAAGCACGTTTTCGGGGTGACCATCACAGTCGGTCCATTGATAGAATTTTTCGAGTATCCAGGCGGACTGGCCAATCGGAGAGTCAGCCAACCCGTAGCCCAGAGTTTGTGGTCGAGTACTCTGCTGCTTGGAATAGCCGGAATCCCACTGCTGATAAAACAGGCCGTCTGACATTGCTTTCTTGTCAGCCTCGTTGGGGTTTTCTCTGGCCTCGGCTGGTGCGGTGGCGTTGGGCATGTTGACATGGATGCCCTTACAGCGGCCTTTGTTCTGGAGACCAATAGCCGTTGTCACGGCAGAACCCCAATCACCACCCTGGGCGAGGTAGTCATCGTAGCCCAGGCGGTTCATCAGTTTATCCCAGGTCTCGGCGATCTTCTCGACACCCCAACCGGTCTTCTGCGGTTTGCTTGAGAAGCCATAGCCCGGCAGGGAAGGGCAGACGATATGGAATGCGTTTTCAGCAGCGTCGCCGTGCTGAGTCGGTTCAGCCAGTGGGCCAAGTATCTTATGAAATTCCATAATAGATCCTGGCCAGCCATGGGTGATAATAATAGGCGTGGCATTTTCATGGCTGCTTTTTACGTGCAGAAAATGAATGTCCAGATCATCGATCGTCGTCTTGTACTGACCAAATCGGTTCAGTCGATCCTGGGTCTTGTACCAGTTGTAGTCATTTGCCCAGTAGTCGCAAAATTCTCGGTGGTATTTGATCGGAACTCCCTGAGACCAGTCTTCGACGGTTTCTGCTTCCGGCCATCTTGCTGACTTCAGGCGGGTCTTCAAATCGTCGATTTCCGATGTGGGAATGTTTAGTTTGTAGGGGCGGATAGCAGTCATAGTAATTTTCAGCCTATCTAGAATTGTGGAGCTAGGAATCGAGGAGTTCCAGGCAGTCCAGGTCTTCAATCGCGAGTCCGTTTCTCTCTACCATTTTTGACATCCATGCGTAGCCGCGTTCATTGGCCGGATCCATTGTACCTGCGATAACGACGGCGACGGTCCAGCAATAAAGCACGGCGAGCCGGTAATCTGCCCAGGCCTTGTCGGTACTATACTCGCGAATACCTTCTAACCTGAGTGTATCAACGTAGTGATCCAGTATCTGCGACTCACATTGGCGGCGTACCTCTGTCTGCACACTGTGACTCAGCAGGTAAGCGAGATCCTGGATGCCATTTCCCTTAAGGGGTCCCTGGAAATCGACAATAAGCAGTGGTGCGTCGTCCTTTCTGACTCCGAATAGCATATTGTCCATACGGAAGTCGCCATGTATCAAGGTTCTGGGTTCCTGATCCAGTTGTTCCTGAATCATGGGAATACGCTGGAGATATTTGACATGGGCGTCGCGAATTGAGCCGGGTACAAATTCACCAAAGTACTCCAAGGTCTGCTTCCAGCCGACCTCGGCCCCCAGCGCCATGTTTCGTGCATTGTCGCTGCCCGATATATGGGGTAGCCAGTCGACACCGTCAATACGGTTCCAGAATGCTGCATGCAATTTTGCCAGTTCGGTGACACAGATCATGGTTTCATCGAGGGTCGCGCCGGTAACCTGATTTCCCATTCGATAGTTAGTGACGTCTTCCATCAGAATGAAAAAGTTTTGATCGGAGTCGATATCAAGGGCGTAGATTCTAGGACTTCTTGCAGAAGTAAGAGCTGACAAATCCCGGTAGTAGCTGACTTCTTTCAGATAAAGGTTGAACTGTTGTGCAACATTACGATTGGTATCATTTTCAGCAGCGATTTTAATGACCAGGTTTTGTGGCAAGGTTCCATTTTCGGCCCAGTCGAGTCGGATTCTCGACATGGTGCTCATCATCCCGACGCCTTCACCCATGGGGGTAAGGTCCATGCTTATGGGGGGGCTGGCGACACCCAGTTGTTCTGCTATCCAGGCGGGGCTAAGATCATCGAGGGATTTTGGTATTGAAGTCATGCTTCGAGTTTACACAAAGCCGCGCTCCTACCATATACTGCCGCTACGTAAGTCTGAGAAAGTAGCTAAGGAGGCTCTGTGGCAACGGTTGTAGAAGGAGTGGACTATGGTCCGCTGGCTTGCCTGATTGGAACCTGGAAGGGTGACAGCGGTATGGATGTGGCACCTGAACTGGATGGTGAGGAGCATAACCCCTATCACGAGCAAATCCTGTTTGAAGCCTGCGGTGATGTAACCAATGCGGACTTGCAGATGCTCGCCATCCTTCGTTATCACCAGATCGTCACTCGAAAATCGAATGACGAAGTATTTCACAACGAAACCGGTTATCTCACTTGGGATGTTGGGGCCAAGGTTGTGACGCAGTCGTTTGTTATACCGCGAGGCGTTGCGGTGGTTGCAGGTGGTACAGGAGAAATCACGGATAACGGTGCGTTGATTGAGGTTAGTGCATCGCTTGATGATGACAGCTATGCAATTACGCAGGCACCGTTCATGCGTGACAATGCCAGTACCCAGTCATTTGCCCACCGTATTGATGTAAATGGCGACACAATGACTTATAAGGAAACAACGGTGGTTGATATCTTCGGCAAGATATTTGACCACACAGATGAAAATACCCTGCAGAGGGTTTGATGGAGTGAATATGAGTGAAGTAGCAAGTTGGATTGATCTGTCGGGTAAGAATGCCCACGTCACCGGCGGTGGCAAGGGTATTGGTAAAGCCATCGCAACAACGCTTGCCATGGCAGGTGCCAAGGTCATGGTAAGCGATATTAATCTCGAGTCCGCGCAAGCGACGGCGAGTGAGATTGACGGCGCAGCCATGGCTCTGGATGTCAGTGACAGGGAGGCGGTGGACGCGGCAATGAAGCAGACCGTGGATGAACTGGGCTCACTGGATATTCTGGTCAATAACGCCGGACGTTATCTAGGCTTCGGCGGGCCGGTTGAGCAGATTACTGACGAGAAGTGGCGGAGCCTCTGGTCCGTCAACGTCGATGGCGTTTTCTACTGCTGCCGAGCAGCAGCGACAATTATGAAGGAACAGGGTAATGGTGGTCGTATCATTAATCTTGCTTCTACCCAGGCGGTGACGCCGGGTGTGGGTGTCACTTATGACGGCTCAAAGGGAGCGGTGGTAATGATCACAAAAACCCTGGCCCTGGAACTTGCACCCCATGGCATCAACGTCAATGCCCTTGCGCCGGGAGCAACCTGGGTCAACCCGGGAGATCCGCCCCCTCTGGGCGGGGACGCACCACCAAGAAGTGGTGAGCCGCTGACGGATCAGGTAACGGACCGAATTTCGAGAGTACCGATGGGTCGTTGGGGTATGCCGATGGATCAGGGTATGGCTGCCCTATTTCTCGCGTCAGAGATGAGCGCTTATGTTACGGGAATCTATCTGCCGGTCGATGGCGGCTGGTTGACGCTGTAATTTAGAGGCTTCGAGTAAACATTCGTACTCGCAACTACGATTTTGTGCTGAATAGCGCGAAATCGTAGTTTGCTTCTGCATCAGTATTCGTTCGGGTTGCGTTCAGTCGGGTCGCGCTCGACTTCGTTAAAAACTGATTGGACTCTGTAGCTACTACAACCTTTACATTCGTTGTCATGAGCGAAATGGCAACCAAAAAGTCTGATAGTCATTCAACCCTGATTTCCGTCGAGGGCATGTCGTGTGCAGGATGTGTTCGTAGTGTCGAAACGGCACTGAGTTCTGTGGCAGGTGTGCATGTTGCCAGCGTTAACTTTGCCAGCCAGACAGCGGCCGTTGTCGGTGTTACCCCCGTCGATGAGCTTATTGAGGCAGTGCGCAAGGCCGGGTATGAAGCGAAACCATTCGAAAATGTATCGCTGACCGAGCAGGACGAGGCTATACGTCGGGCGTTTGCTTTATCGGCAGGGAAATCTGCGTTAGCGCTTGCCGGTGGTTTGTTGCTGATGGCGGATATGTACCTTTCGCTACTGCCTGGCATTGGCAATAACATCGCCTGGAGTCTGATCGGTCTGGTCGTTCTGGCTATTATGTTTCTGACCGGTGGTCACTTTTTTCGAGGTGCACTGGCGGCTCTCCAGAATCGCACGGCAACCATGGACACGCTGATTGCACTTGGTACCGGGACAGCCTGGGTTTATTCAATGACCGTTGTGCTGATTCCCGATGTATTGCCAGCCGAAAGCAGACACCAGTTTTTTGAGGCAGCACTTTTTGTTATCGGGTTCGTTAATTTGGGTAAGGCGCTGGAAACTCATGCCCGTTCCAGGGCATCTCTGGCGATACAAAGACTCTTCGATCTGACACCGAAGTTCGTCACTAGAATCAGCGGGGGTGCGGATGAATTAGTGCCTGTTGAAGTGCTGGTCCATGGCGATGAGGTGCGGGTAAAACCTGGTGATTGTCTGCCCGTTGATGGCGAAGTCATTGATGGATACAGTTCTGTCGATGAGTCAATGTTGACAGGTGAATCAGAAGCATTGCTGAAACAGTCAGGCTCCATTGTCAGAGCGGGCACCGTCAACCTTGATGGCAGTCTTATCATCCGTGCTGAGGGTGTTGGTGCCGAAACGCTGCTTGCCGGCATGGTCCGGCTCATAACAGAAGCACAGAATTCAAAGCCGCGAATTGCGCGCCTGGTGGATCAGATCAGTGCTGTCTTCGTCCCGGCAGTTATCCTGCTTGCCATCCTTACGGCGACCTTGTGGGCCTTATATGGACCTGAGCCGGTCCTTTCCTATTCACTGGTTACAGGCATGAGTGTCCTGATCATTGCCTGTCCGTGCGCGCTCGGTCTTGCCATTCCCATGTCGGTGATGGTTGGTCTGGGGCGAGCTGCAACCGATGGGTTGTTGGTGCGTAACAGCGAGGTACTGCAAACCGCAGCTAATTTGACAATGGTCGTGTTGGATAAGACGGGTACTATCACCCGAGGCGAGCCGGTTGTAGTCCGGTCAGAGGGAGTCGATGAAAAATCACTTTCTCTTGCTCTGGGTCTCGAGATTCTTTCGGAACATCCACTGGCGAAGGCAATCGTAGATTACGGCATGGACAAGAACATCAGTGCCGCTGATGTGACAGGTTTTGAGAGTCATGTTGGTGGTGGTGTGACAGGACGTGTTGGAACTCAGAATGTCGCGTTGGGGAGCGAAGTGTTTCTTCGGCTTCATGGTGCGGAAAACTTTCCCCTTCCCGTCAAAGATGTCGGTTCCGTTGTTTACCTAATGATAGAGCAGGATGTTGTGGGCTACTTCCTGCTTCAGGATGCGATACGTGAGGATGCTGCTGCTGCTGTGGCAGAGATGAAAGAAAAAGGTGTTCGAGTCGTCATGCTGAGTGGGGATAGACGTGAGGTTGCCGCGCAGGTAGCAGAAAAAGTGGGCATTGAAGAAGTCTTTGCCGGCCTTTTGCCGGAAGACAAGCTCGGGCAGATACGGCTCTGGCAAAGCCAGGGTGAGATTGTCGGCATGGTGGGTGACGGGATCAACGACGCTGCAGCACTCTCCGCTGCGGATGTCGGTTTTGCCATGGGCGAGGGTACGGATATCGCTATGGAGAGCGCGGATATCACCTTGTTAGGGGAATCCCTTGGTGGCATCGCCCGCAGCATTTATCTGTCACGGCGAATAGTGCGCAATATCCGACAGAACCTGATTGCAGCTTTTGCCTACAACATTCTGCTAATACCCGTCGCCGCTGGCATACTATTTCCATTTACCGGGCTTTTGATCAACCCTGCCCTTGCGGGGTTTGCCATGGCAATGTCATCGGTGTCTGTGGTCTTCAATGCCGGACGTCTTCGTTTCGCCTGATACCCTTGAGTGCTTTGCTGAGGTAGCATGGTAATTTTGCAGGGGATTGGCCATGGTAAAGATCGTAGGCAACATCAAGCCCGAGGATGACTACACGCACCCGTTGGGTCCCGAAGAGAACTTCAACGATTCCGTCTACTTCAATTTCTTCGACAGAGAAAAAGAGCGTGGCGGATTTATTCGTATGGGTAACCGGGCTAACGAAGGTTATGCAGAGATGACCGTCATCGTCTACAACGCCGACGGTTCGGTTTTCTTCAATTATAAAAAGCCTGATATCGACAATAACGATGCCTGGGATGCAGGCGGCGCACGAATTGATGTTGTTCGAGCGGGTGAGGAGATTCGGACCTCCTATGACGGTTCAGCGCTTTATATGGTCGATCCCCGGGATATGAAGGAACCGGGTAAGGCATTCAAATCAAACCCATTTAGAAATATCAGGCTCGATCTCACTCATACAGGAGTGGGGCCTATGTACGGCCATGTCGGGGAAGAAGGCGATGGCAATGACTTTGCCCGGGCGCACTATGAGCAGCATATGAAGGTAGCAGGCACTCTGGCGGTCGAAGGTGAAGAGGAATTGTCGATATCTGGTCATGGTCTCCGAGATCATTCGTGGGGGCCAAGATACTGGCAGTCGGCGCGGTCCTATCGCTGGATAACCGGAAACTTTGGTGATGATCTTGGTTTGGCTATGAGAGTCTCTGCGGACGGTTCGGGTGGCGTTTTCCACAAGGGTGATGAGCTTGTACGGATCAAGGACGTTAAGCTCGATACCGAATATGAGGAAGGCACCAGTTTCCATAAACGCCTGACAGCCGACGTCACACTGGAAAATGGAGACAGTCATCGTATCGAAGGTCTGGTCAAGGGGTTCATGCCACTCAGAAACCGGCGTTCCGAACAGATTACCTATATCGGTGAAGGCATGACTGAGTATACGCTTGATGGTGAACGGATCGGATACGGATTGAGTGAATACCTGAATCAGCCGGGTGACGACATCTAGCGTTCGAAACTCGCCGTGGCGCTCAAGCTCAACAAAAGCATCATCGGTGAATTTTCATTCAGGCCGCAACGGGGAGACTCTAAGACCTATAGATTGTTTCGTTCCTGGATCGTCACAATTGTGCTGGCAGTTTTTCTGGTTGCCTTTTCTGCACCTCTGATCCTGATAGGTTCACACACCGATTTTTCTGAGATCGACGATCTCTTTGCTTTGGTGATGGTTTTGTTTAAGGCCTTCTGGATGCTCGGCTGGTCAGTTGGCGTCCTATTTACTGCCGTGATATTCCTCGGATTTGTCTTTGGTCGGGAACGAGTGATATTTACGCCGGGGAGGTTGATGGTTCGGCTGGAACTGATTGGGATGGGCTTTAGTCGCTTTTTCAACAGCGACAGGATTGCCAATATTGCTCTCCTTGAAAAACCTCTGGAGCGGTCGGGTCTTTCCTGGAGGGGGCCTCATATGACCTTCGACTATGATGGCGAGCTGATCAGTTTCGGAACGGACATTTCAACGGCAGATGCTGTGAGTCTGACGACGACGTTGGAGCAGGTCGTGCTCAGTCATGAGCCGCCGGATGATTCGCCGACTGTGTTTACGCCGCCAGACCGAAAACAGGCTGAAGTAGCGAAATCCCTGGACGAAAAAGCCAGGCCTGAGCAGATAAACTCCCTTTCTTCAATCGCGCTGGTCACGGCCAATCTTGTGCCCATCGTCGGGGTTCTTTTTTTTGACTGGAACGTCGGCGAAGTCATGCTGCTTTACTGGGCCGAAAGTGCAGTCATCGGTGTATTCAATGTGGCCAAAATCTGGGTCATCGGTCGTTGGGTGACGCTCCTTATGGGACCCTTCTTCATCGGTCACTTCGGCGGTTTCATGGTAGGTCACCTGCTCTTTATCTATGGTTTTATGATAGCGGGGCCAGGTGGTGATTTAGACATGTCGCTGACTGAAGTGATGAAGGATTTCGTCGCGCTGGCACCAGCGTTGCTGGCATTCTTTGTCAGTCATGGCATCTCTTTTTATCAGAACTTTCTCGGGCGAAAAGAATATATCGGTCGTGAAGTATCGAACCAGATGAGCGAGCCCTACAAGCGGATAATCATTATGCATGTGACCCTGATTTTTGGCGCCTTTCTGGTATTGCTTCTGGAAAGCGCTCTACCGGTTCTTATACTGATGATTGCGCTGAAAGTGGGTGCGGACCTCCGTGCACATGTTGGTGAGCACAACTAGTTTCCGTCCGAGAAGGTCAGTATTCAGCACGAATTGGTGCGACATTCCAAACGCGATAGTTTGTAAATTATATAGTTATCAGGAAACTAGCACCGCGGTATCGAGGTCTCGGATGAGACACAAGTAGACTGTACTAATTGATGTAAAGGTATTCGTATGAAACTCGAAGGTATCAGAGTTCTTGACCTGTCCCTGTTCCTGCCGGGGCCAACCCTGACCCAGATGATGGCGGACCACGGGGCCGATGTCATTAAATTGGAACCCGCCGGGGCGGGAGAACCTAATCGTGAAATCGGTCAGAAAAGAGACGGGGTTTCCGTTTACTTCGCCAACACCCATCGTGGTAAACGCAGTGTGCAGCTTAACCTTAAGAATGATGAAGGACGCGAACTGGCGTTAAAGCTTGCGGCGGAGGCCGATGTGGTCATCGAAGCTTTTAGGCCTGGTGTCGCCCAGCGTCTGGGCATGAGCTACGACGATATTATTGAAGTGAATCCATCGGTTGTGTATGCCTCTCTTTCAGCCTTCGGGCAGTCCGGCCCCTATGTTAAGAAACCAGCGCACGACCTGGCAACGGAAGCCTATATCGGTTTGCTGAGTGCAAATCTTGGTTTCGATGGTAAGCCGGCTATACCAGCCCTGCCGGCAGGGGACATGCTGGCCGCGACCATTGGGCTATCTGCCGTACTTATGGCATTGCTTCGTCGCAAGGATACCGACGAAGGGGACTATATTGATCTTGCCATGATGGATTCTGTCGTTTCCTGCCTGCCTAATTCAATGGGGAGTGTCTTTGCGGAGAAGAAGCCACCTGTCGTCAAGGACGAAAGGATCTGGGGTGGTTATGCGATGTATAACACCTACGAGACTCGAGATAATCGTCACATTGTACTGGGTGCATCGGAAATGCATTTTGCCCGTAATGTGTTAACAAAGTTCGGTCGTGAAGATTTGATACCACTTTGTGAACCGCCGCCGGGGAAGAATCAGGAGCCGGTGAGGGCATTCTTTAGAGAAGTGTTTGGTCAGCAGGACCAGCAGTACTGGATTGACTGGTTTGAAGATGTTGATGCGGCCTTTGCCCCGGTCAGAAATCTTAGGGAAGGTATGAACGACCCTCAGCTGAGATA
>JABHYO010000034.1 GCA_018656865.1 Gammaproteobacteria bacterium
CGGCTCATCATCGTCGCCAAACCAACAACAGCCTGCTACCGCCGCCAGCATCACGACACCCGCCAAGCCATTGCGGACTCTCATGCTTCGTCATCCTCTGGTTCTGCTTCTTCGGCAACGGGAATATCGGCCAATTTCAATTCCAAAAGGGGTTTCGAGGTACCATCTTCAAGATGCTCAAGTGCCACCCGGTATGATTGACTCGCGTTAATCTCATCGCCTAAGGAGATAAATACGTCACCACGCACCTCCTCCCAGGAGGCAAGCTGACCTTCTGCGGGCTCAAAATTTACCAGGCGCGCCATCGCTGCAGTCGAATCACCTTTGGCCACTAGAATGCGTGCAAGCCTCATGCGCGCAATTGTTTCCAGATGTTTTTCAGGTCGCTGGGAGATAACCCATTCGAGTTGAGCCTGAGCCCCCTCGATGTCATCTTCTTCAACTGCGAGTTTAGCCAGATGCAAGGCAGCAAAAATGGAATACGCTGTCCCCTCATGTTCCGTCTTCAGCTCCTCACCAACATTAATAGCCGTGGTTCGAAGATTTTCATCTTCCGTGTTTGAAGTCGCCAGAACGAGATTTTCGTACATGGCAGAAGCCGCCTCACCGGTTTCACGGACATTGCCCTCCCATGCCCGATAACCAAAGACAACGACCAGGGCTAGAACGATTGTGGTCATCAACGATGTACCGTTCTCGTCCCACCATCGCTTCAGGATTTCTACTTGTTCTTCGTCAGACTCAACCAACTACTTTCTCCTTGCTGAAGTACTCACTGCACCAGGCAACGAGTTCCGACTGATTTATCTCTACCTGTTCACCACTGATCCGCAGGGATTTTACACCGACTGACCCGGATGACATTTCATCCTCGCCCAGTATAACGGCCAGTTGTGCACCAGAGATATCTGCCTTTTTTAACTGGGCCTTGAATTTACCACCACCACAGTGCACCAGAACATTGGTTCCAGGCAACTGATCTCGCAGCATTTCAGCCAGTTTTAGTGCTCCTGCTCTTGCCGCGTCACCCTGAGAAACCAGGTAAACATCGACCTTGCTGTCTAGTTCCTGCTGTTCGGCCAACATCAGCGCCAGTCGATCCAGCCCCATTGCAAAACCAACGCCTGGTGTCGAGCGGCCGCCGAGTTGTTCTACAAGACCATCGTAACGCCCCCCGGCACAAACAGTACCCTGGGCGCCGAGGCTGTCGGTAACCCACTCAAAGACGGTGCGATTATAGTAATCGAGACCACGGACGATTGTCGGATTGATCCGATACGCTACACCGATATCTTCCAACAGGCCGCAAAGCGTCTCAAAATGCTCCCGCGAATCATCGTCCAGAAATTCACTTAGCAGCGGCGCTCCCTTCAGGATATCCCTGGTTCTGTCTATTTTACTGTCCAGAATTCTGAGGGGGTTCGATTCCAATCTTCTCTGGCTATCTTCATCCAGATCAGTCTTGTAGGTCTGTAGATAGTCAACCAGTTTCGACTCGTACTGATTTCTCGCCTCAGGACTGCCCAGGGAGTTCAGCTCGAGACTGATTTCGCCATCCAGCCCAAGACGCCTCCATATTCTTGCATTCAGCAACAGAAGTTCGGCATCGATATCCGGGCCGGGCATACCGAAACACTCCGCTCCAATCTGCTCGAACTGCCGGTATCGACCTTTCTGGGGTCTTTCGTAGCGAAACATGGCGCCGCTGTACCAGAGACGCTGAATCTGGTTGTAGAGCAGGCCGTTCTCCTCCGCAAAACGCACACATCCGGCCGTGCCTTCGGGGCGCAGCGTCAGGCTGTCCCCATTTCGGTCATCAAAAGTGTACATTTCTTTTTCAACGATATCGGTATTTTCACCCACCGAACGTTGGAATAGACGGGTCTGTTCAATCTGAGGTAAACCTACTTCCAGATAGCCATAGGCAGCCAACACATCGCGGACAGTGTCTTCGATGAGCCTGAATATCTGTTTTTGCGCAGGCAGGATGTCCTGCATGCCTCTGACTGCTTGAATTTTCATGACTTGATTTGTAGACGCTGCGAGCTGTCTATTGCTACTCGGAAATCGTCAATTTTGCGGTCTTATCCTGGCCGATATAGGGCCCAAGGTCGAATGGGCGGCCATTGTAAATCATCTCGACGCCCGTTGCCTTCCCTAAAAGTATCCTGAAAGGCAAGGTGCCATAGACGGTAAGTACATCGTCTTCCCTGTTCAGATCGTGGTAGATAAGGCCTTGCCCGCCGTCATTGATCTCAACCCAGCATTCATCCTCGAAGGTGAATTCCATCTGCTCAAAACCACCGGCATCGACGGAAACGAAATTCCGCTCACCATCGGAGTTCCGTTCAACCTTTATGGAATCCCCCAGTGGCACCTCCCCAGCCTCCTGCTCAATCAGGCGGCTATCGACAGGTTCCTCCACTTCTTCCGCAGGCAGTTCAATTTCATCCGCCGACGAAATGAAGCCTTCTGGCTCGTCTTCGGAAAACTGCAACTGCGCTGTCTCGGCATCCTCGTCGACTTCTGCGACGGCATTGCCAGCTTCAATAACATAGCCGAACGCATCTGTCTGAGGTTCAGTGACGGCCGGTGCCGTGGCTGTCGACTGTGTCACACGGGGCTTTGGTTTCTCTTCACTGCTGTCAGACACCAGCCACCAGATCAGTGCTATGACCAACAGCAGAGCAATCAAGCCGACAAGCCCGGTTTGAAGTACCGGCCCGGTGATGTGGGCCGTACCGACTTTTTCGTCGGTGACTCCTTTGATTTCAGGTGTTGGTTCTGCGGCCTCAAGCTCCTTTTCATAGAGCTCGACGATCAGATCGCCACTCAGCTCGACAGTCCGAGCATAAGAGCGAAGGTATCCCTTGATAAAGGCAGGTTTGGGAAAACGATCGAATTCCCCGGCATCAATATACTTGATGAAGGATGCGGTCAGAAAAAGCTTATCGGCAACATCCTTCTGCGTCAGATCCATTTTTTGCCGTGCTTCAGCCAGAACGACTGACGGACCTTTCATTGGTTCCAGTGTCGATTCCTCAACTTTTTTGTCATCTGTCATAATTTCCGAGAGTCTCCCTACAGGGACTCCTTGTATTCCCTATATTCAAGACTGGCGGGGAAAATTCCTTCAAGTGCCTCTGCGCAACTGGCTTCTTCATTCGCATCCTTAAAAACTCGTGCAAGCCTGATGCAGAGAAGAAGCGTCTTGGGTGACTTCGGCGAACCCTTGGTGTGACGGCTGTAGAGCGCTCTTGCTTCGACGTAGTTGCTCTGGTCGTATCGGATGACCGCAAGTTCCAGCAGTGAACGGGACTGCTCCGGATTTAGCTGAACAGCTCTGGAAAATGCGTACTCGGCATTTTCCTTGTCTCCGACCTGGGTATAAGCCACGCCAAGATTTTCAAAAACGGTTGGCCTGTTCGGATAAAAGCGATTTTCCGCAGCTTTCAACAACTGCTCAACGGCCTCCTGATAGCGCTTCTTGGAAAAGAGAAAAGCACCGTAGCTGTTTCTAGCCTGAGCTGATTCGGGATCGAATCGGATTGCGCTGCTGAAATACTTTTCAGCAAGAGAGTCTTCACCTTCAAGTTGAAAAAGCAGTCCAAAAGCCGCGTGCACTGCAGCATTCTTTGGATCGACCTGTAAAGCTCGATTCAATTTTTCTTTGGCACGCTGGTAGTCGCCATTTCTAAGATAACCGATGCCCAGATCAAGCTGACGCTGAACAACTTCAGCGGCCGCGCCTTCCGGGGGTTCGTTTATGCCCGATTCTGTCACACAGGCTGAAAGAAGAAGACAAATGCTGAAGGTCACCAACCGAATCATGCAATTTCTCCTGCTTGAATTTTCTTATAGTGGGCCTGCCGCCTGGTTCTGTCAGCCACCTCACCCACGAGTTGGCCACAGGCTGCCTGAATGTCTTCACCGCGCGTCGTTCGAACGGTAACGGAGTACCCGTCACCGACCAACCGTTCCTGGAATCCTCTTACTGCTGCCATGGATGGTCGCTTGTAAGCTGCCCCTGGAAATGGATTGAACGGTATCAAATTAATCTTACACGGAAAGTCCCTTAACAGGTGAGACAGTTGTATCGCATGTTCCCTGGCATCGTTGATGCCGTCCATTAGGGTGTACTCGATCGTTATCGTACGTTTTTCACCCAAATTCCTGGCATAGCGTGAAGCGACAGAAAGTAACTGCTCAAGCGGGTACTTTTTGTTGATGGGTACCAACTGATCCCGAAGCTCATTGTTGGGTGCGTGCAGAGAAATAGCCAGTGACACATCGGTCGATTCACAAAGCTTCTCAATGCCCGGAACCACACCTGCCGTTGATACCGTCACCTTTCGCTTGGATATACCGTACCCAAGATCATCCATCATCAGTTCAGCAGCCGGCAACACATTGTCGATGTTTAGCAGAGGCTCACCCATACCCATCATGACGACATTAGTGACCGCCCTTCGCCGGTCGGGATAGACCTCTGCCAATCGACGCCTGGCAATCCTGAGCTGACCAATGATCTCGGCGGTGGTGAGGTTGCTGTTGAAGCCCTGCTTACCGGTCGAGCAAAAACTGCAATCGAGCGCACAACCGACCTGCGAGGAAACACAGAGTGTGCCCCGGTCTTCCTCAGGGATATACACGGTTTCAAACAGGCTGCCGGAAAGCGAGCGCATGAGCCACTTGCGGGTTCCGTCAGTACTGACCAGTTCGCGGGCTACTTCCGGTTCCGTCAGACAGCCGTATTCCATCAGGTGTTGTCTCAGCTTTTTGCTGAGATCCGTCATGCCTTCGAAGTCACAGAGCAGTCGATGATGAATCCATTTCATCACCTGGGTTGCATGAAAGGGTTTTTCCCCCAGATCCTCCAGCAGCTCAAGCCACATTCCCTGGGTATAACCCAGGAAATTAACTCGCTGCTCGGGGGAGGAAGTCATGCTATCTGCTACAAAGCTGGTCGTCCGAGAAGAAATAACCGATCTCTCGGGCGGCAGATGTTGGAGCGTCAGAACCATGGACGGCGTTTGCATCGATAGATTCTGCAAAGTCGGCCCGTATAGTACCTGCCTCAGCATCAGCGGGATTAGTCGCACCCATCAGCTCACGGTTAAGAGCGATGGCATTTTCACCTTCAAGTACCTGGACGATAACCGGACCCGAACTCATGTAGGCAACCAGATCTTCGAAAAAGCCTTTGCCATCGTGTTCGGCGTAAAAGCCTTTGGCCTTGTCCAGGGTAAGGTGTTCCATGCGGGAGGCCACGATCCGAAGCCCTGCTTTTTCAAAACGCGAGACGATCTCGCCGATGACATTTTTTGCCACTGCGTCCGGTTTGATGATTGAGAAGGTTCTCTCGATCGCCATTATTATTACTCCATTCTTAAAGATAAAAAGTTTAGGATAAAAATTTAGGGTAAAAAGAAAAGGGCCGTATTATACGCGAGATAGGATTCAGGCGGTGAGATCTCTCCGCTACGGCTCCGCCTTCGGTCGAGATGACCTAAATTTCGTGGCCTTCGGTCGAGATGACCTAAATTTCGTGGCCTTCGGTCGAGATGACCTAAATTTGGTCGCCTTCGGCTCAGGATGACGGGTTATCGTTCGTCCAGCCAGGCCATTTGAATTGCCTCAAGGATTTTTTCCCCGCAATGCTCCGGTTCGTCATCGAACCCTGGCAGATCCATCACCCACTGTCTGAGGTCCGTGAATCGGACACCAATAGGATCAACATCCGGGTGTGCTTCATAAAGCTCTATCGCAATGTCGTTGATATCAGTCCATTTCATTGAGTTTCCCTAATGGCTTTCCGATACCTGATTGATTGTGTACTTCGGTATTTCGATGACAAGATCTTCTTCGCCGACAATCACCTGACAGGACAGGCGAGAATCAGGCTCCAGTCCCCAGGCTCTGTCCAGCAGGTCATCTTCGAGTTCATCGGACTCTTCAAGTGAGTCGAAACCTTCCCGTACAACGACATGACATGTCGTACAGGCACAGGCCATTTCACAGGCATGCTCGATGTCGATACCATTCTCAAGAGCAACCTCAATCAGTACAGCGCCAGAATCGGCTTCAATAACCGCGCCCTCAGGACA
This sequence comes from Gammaproteobacteria bacterium, assembly GCA_018656865.1. Classification (GTDB taxonomy): domain Bacteria; phylum Pseudomonadota; class Gammaproteobacteria; order Pseudomonadales; family Azotimanducaceae; genus UBA9659. Next base: position 6,108 of record JABHYO010000034.1, read on the forward strand.
GCGTTCCTCGTGGGGTAGAAAGATCAACTTTGGCATGGGTCAGCTGTACTCCGAGTCAATATCGGCAACCTGTCGGCCTGCCAGCGCCTTGCGAACCGCAACATCCATCCGCAGTGAGGCAAATTCTTCACTGGCCTTGCCAAGCATCTCTATACCCTCAGTGATGGCCCTCGTATCGCTACCGTCAGCGAGCGACCCCAGCTTATCGATAGCTCCTCGAAGCAGTGCAATATCACTTTCACCAAGTAAGGCTTCACCATCCTCGTCGAGCGCGTTTCCGAGTGCTTCTATTACTCTGCCTGCTTCCACCCTCGCCTCCGCCAGCGAGCGCTGTTCAGCATCTTCCTGGGCATGATCGAAGGATGACTGCAGCATTTGCATTATTTCCTCATCGGTGAGGCCATAGGAAGGTTTAACCTCGACAAACGCTTCAACACCGGTGCTGGTTTCACGGGCTGATACGGACAACAGACCATCGGCATCAACTCTGAATTCCACCAATATCTTGGCGGCACCGGCCACCATCGGCGGAATCCCCTTCAGCTCAAAGCGAGCCAGGGACCGACAGTCCTGTACCAGTTCTCTTTCGCCCTGGAGGACATGAACCAGCATCGCCGTCTGGCCATCCTTGTAGGTCGTAAACTCCTGCGCTCTACTGGTGGGGATAGCGGTATTTCGCGTGATCACTTTCTCGGCCAACCCACCCATAGTTTCAAGACCAAGCGACAGCGGCAGCACGTCCAGAAGAAGCATTTCATCGTCCGGCTTATTGCCGACGAGTATATTTGCCTGCACCGCTGCACCGATCGCCACAACCCGGTCGGGATCGATATTATTGAGCGGCTGCGTTCCGAAATAGTCATGCACCCTATCAATAACGAGGGGTACTCTCGTTGAGCCGCCCACCATGACGACATTGTCAATTTCATTCAGTGCAACCCCGGCATCCCGGACAGTTCTCCGGCAGGCTTTGATTGACTTATCTACCAGCGATGCAATCAACTCATTGAACTGAACGCGGGTGAGTCGACCCTCAAAGTGAAGCCCTTTGTCGTCTACACGGACATCGACCTCATCCTTATCGGTAAGTGACTCCTTGATTTGCCGCGCCTGCATCATCAGGCCACGCAACTGGGACGGGTTGAGCTTTTCTGAATGTCCGCACTGCTGCAGAATCCACTCCGCGATAGCACGATCTAAATCATCACCACCCAGCGCCGAATCCCCGCCGGTTGCCAGAACCTCAAAAACACCACGAGTGAGTCGAAGAAGCGATATATCAAAAGTGCCCCCGCCAAGATCGTAAATAGCAATAGTGCCCTCGGCACCGGTGTCGAGACCATAGGCAATAGATGCTGCAGTGGGTTCATTCAACAGGCGCAGTACATTGATACCGGCCAACTGGGCGGCGTCCTTGGTTGCCTGTCGCTGGGAATCATCGAAATAGGCCGGCACCGTGACAACGACACCGTCCAGATCACCAGCCAAAGTTTCACTGGCCCTGCCGACCAGCGCCCGAATAATCTGGGCTGACACTTCCACCGGAGTCACTTCCCCACTGCGGGTCACGATCCGCGGAACTCCACCTTCAGTTGCTGAAAATTCGTAGGGTAACTGATTGCCCAGGGTGTCGACGTCGTTTACGCCACGCCCCATCAGTCGCTTGACTGAGACAATAGTATTAAGGGGATCTTCTGCCGCCTGTACTCGAGCATCTTCACCGACGACAACTCCCTGCTCAGAGTAGCGCACCACCGAAGGCAACATATGCCTGCCTTCCTGGTCAGGCAGCGTTTCAGCAACACCAGCCCGGACAGAGGCAATCAACGAATTGGTTGTACCAAGATCGATCCCCGCTGCCCTTTTTCGAAGGTGCGGATCGATAGCCTGACCGGGTTCTGTAATCTGAAGCAGAGCCATTATTAGTAGTCCAGGAGTTTCTCTTCAAGGTGATGCGCAGATGCCATCAGTTTGGTCATGAACTGCATCTCGTAAACCGCAGTAAGCGCTTTCTCGTCATCTTCATTGACAACAGCTTCAAACTGCCGCTCAAGCCCACTCATGACATCTTTAACCCGAACCTTAAAGGTATCCAGTTTATCCAGCCCGGCTGGATCGTCCTCCAGAGATTCCAATTCTTCTCGCAGCTCGATCTGCTCCATCAGGAAAGCAGGAGGCAGGACCGGGTTGTGATCGATATCGACACCTTTCAGTTCAAGCATGTAAATGGCCCTGGCCTGAGGTGACTTGAGTGTTTCGTTTGCCGCATTGACCAACGATGACCACTGCATCGAAAGACGCTTTTCATGTTCTGTACTGGATGCATAGTTGTCTGGGTGCAGCTCTTTTTGCAGTTCCCGGTAGCGCCGGGATAGACCATCCAGGTCTAATTTGAACGTGACGGGCAGCCCAAAAATTTCGAAGTAGTTCTGATTGAAGTCCACGGTTCAGACGGTGAAACTTTCGCCGCAGCCGCACTCCCCCTGGACATTGGGGTTCTTGAATTCAAAACCTTCGTTGAGCCCCTGTTTGACGTAATCCATCTCGGTACCGTCAACATAGACAATGCTCTTCGGGTCAACGAACACATCCACACCTTGGGTTGTGAACTTCAGATCTTCGGTCTTTTCCTCATCGACAGGCTCGATGACATACATGAGACCAGAGCAGCCGGTAGTTTTTACAGCCAGGCGAATACCTATCCCCTTACCCCGGTTTTCCAGGTAGCTGGACACATGCTCTGCTGCATTTTCTGTAAGACTGACTCTCATTTAACTACCCTGTTGCCGCGGTACTGTCGCTGTCGGCATCATGCTTCGACCGATAATCAGTGATTGCGGCCTTGATGGCGTCTTCCGCCAACACCGAACAGTGTATCTTAACAGGCGGCAAAGCCAGCTCTTCGGCAATCTCCGTATTCTTGATACCGGCGGCTTCATCCAACGTTCGCCCCTTAACCCACTCGGTGAGCAACGAACTCGATGCGATGGCGCTGCCGCAGCCATAGGTCTTGAACTTGGCATCCTCGATGACACCGTCCTCACCAACTTTAATCTGCAACCTCATGACGTCGCCGCACGCGGGCGCACCAACCATGCCAGTACCGACATCTTCGTCCCCGGCATCCATCTTGCCGACATTACGAGGATTCTCATAGTGATCTAAAACTTTATCGCTATATGCCATATTCAGCTCCTTAGTGAGCAGCCCACTCGATTTTGTCCATGTCGACCCCATCCTTGTACATATCCCAGAGGGGTGACAGTTCTCTTAACTTTTCAACCGCGGTACGCACATTTTCGATCGCGTGATCGACATCATCTTCAGTCGTAAAACGACCGATTGAAAACCGCAGGGAGCTATGTGCAAGTTCATCGTTCAACCCTAGTGCCCGCAAAACATACGACGGTTCGAGACTGGCCGATGTGCAGGCAGACCCTGACGAAACCGCCAGGTCCGGCAGAGACATGATCAACGACTCACCTTCCACAAAGTTAAAACTGACATTAATGATGCCCGGGACATGATGATCAAGGTCACCCGAGACATAAACTTCTTCCATATCGTTAAGGCCGTCCCATAGCCGCTGGCGCAGTGCAAGAATTCTTGCGCCTTCCTCATGCATATCTTCTTTGGCAATTCTGAAAGCCTCGCCCATACCGACCAACTGATGGGTAGCCAGCGTGCCGGAGCGCATACCACGTTCGTGACCGCCACCATGCATCTGTGCCTCGAGCCTGACTCTGGGCTTGCGGCGGACGAAGAGTACACCGACACCCTTGGGCCCATATATCTTGTGCGCGGAGAAGGACATCAGGTCCACCTTGAGTTCCGCGAGATCAATGTCGACTTTGCCGGCACTTTGCGCCGCATCAACGTGGAAAAAGACCTTATGGGCTCTCGTTACCTCGCCAATGGCAGCAATATCGTTGACGACGCCAATCTCATTATTTACATGCATGATACTGACGATGGTGGTGTCTTCACGAATTGCAGCTTCAACACTTTCCGGTGAAATCAATCCGTCGCTACCGGGATCGAGATAGGTGACTTCGAAACCTTCCTTTTCAAGATGACGGCAGGTATCGAGGACCGCCTTGTGTTCAATCTTGGACGTAATAATGTGCTTGCCCTTGCTCTTATAAAACTGGGCAACGCCTTTGATGGCAAGATTGTCTGACTCTGTCGCACCTGAGGTCCAGACGACCTCGCGCGGATCACAGTTGACCAGATCAGCGACCTGCCTTCTGGCTATTTCTACGGCTTCTTCTGCTTCCCAGCCAAATTTGTGGGATCGACTGGCGGGGTTTCCGAATTTACCCTCGGCCAGTAAACATTCACTCATCTTCTGAGCTACCCTGGGGTCGACGGGTGTCGTTGCCGCGTAATCAAAATAAATCGGTGTCTTCATTTTCTTCCTGCTACCGGAGGCTTTCTGTAGCCGCCTATATCTCCACTGCCTTGGGCAGACGAACCAGTTCATCCTGGAGTTCATCCTGCCTGGCCGCTATCCGTTTCACTTCCCGCTTTTCGATAATGCTGGCGAGGTTAATGCCTGAAAGAAAATGATGAATCTCATCGCTGAGCTCCGCCCATAGCTGATGGGAAAGGCAAGTCTCTCCATGCTGACAATCGGCTTTGCCGGAACAGCGGGTGGCATCTACATTTTCGTCGACCGAATCAACAATATCTGCGACAAAGATCTCGGTGGGTTGCCGTTGCAGGGTATAACCACCCCCGGGTCCCCGAACACTGTTAACCAGGTTCTTCTTCCTCAATTTCGCGAACAGCTGCTCCAGGTAGGAAAGACTGATCCCCTGTCGACGGGAAATGTCAGCCAGGCTGATCGGCCCTTCCTCCTGGTGTACAGCTAGGTCCAACATCGCGGTAACCGCGTATCTTCCTTTTGCTGTCAATCGCATAAACGCTCTCTTCTCATCTTATTCATAACCAGCCAACTCTCATTTGGCTGGTCGGTCGGCAGTATGCAATACCCGACCAATTTGGTCAAGTATATACCAGACTATTTTAGTCGGGTATTCGGTTGGGTTTAGATAACCTTCAAAATCAGCTGGTTATGAACTGATTCGTTTATGTAACCTATTGATTGCATTGAGAATACCACGAAGTATCTGGACCTCCATCTGGTCCGGCTGAATGCGATTGAACAGGCGCCGGAGGCGCGTCATGAGCCGTCGGGGATTGTCTTCGTCGTGAAAATCGACCTGTATCAGGGTCTCCTCCAGGTGGACGAAAAAGTGCTCCATGGCCGCTGCATCAGCAAAGGGTCTGTCCCATTCGACCTGAACTTCCGGGTTTCCCTGCTTCCCCTGCAGAATTTCGTAGGTAATCACCTGAACCGCCATGGCGAGATTGAGCGAACTATAAGCCTCACCCGTTGGAATATTGACGTGGTAGTGACACTTCTGCAGCTCTTCGTTCTTCAGACCCCGGGATTCCCGGCCAAACATCAGCCCCACTTTCTGAGATGCCTCAGCGGCAGCGGCGACCCGCACACCACACTCCCTCGGCGACAGCATGGGCCAGGGTACTCGCCTGTCCCGGGCCGACGTCCCGATCACCAACTGACAATCCGCGATCGCCTCATCAACACTGCCTACAACCTGTGCATCACGAACCACATCCCCGGCGCTGACTGCTCGGAAAATAGACTTCTGGTTCGGATAATCATGGGGGTTCACCAGGACGAGTTCCGTCAGCCCCATGTTTTTCATGGCGCGTGCTGCTGCCCCGATATTGCCCGGGTGGGAGGTCTCAATCAGGATGACCTTCACGCCCGGAAAGAGATTGGCTACATCGCTCATAGCACTGCCTTTAATAAGAGGCGGTGAATATTACAGGGTTTCTGCCGGAGAGACTCTGACCAATTGTCCCCCGACTCTGGCTTTGTGGACAATTGGTCAGAGTCTCCCTACAATCCGCGACCTCCAAACCCGCCGGACACTTCAATGGAACCCATGGCCAATATTGCACTGCGCGCCGCTAGAATAGCGGGTAAACATATTGTGCGCGGTTTCGACCGGCCCGACCTGATTGATATCGAAACCAAGGGTCACAACGACTTCGTTACTAACATTGATCGCGAATCGGAACAGATCATAATTCAGACCCTGCGCGAAAAGTACCCAGACCACAAAATCACGGGAGAGGAATCAGGTAGTAGCGATGAGGAAGGTGCGGACTACGAATGGGTCATTGATCCACTCGACGGCACCACCAACTTTACGCGCCAACTACCTCATTTCTGCGTATCCATTGCCTGTCTGTTCAAGGGCAGAGTCGAACATGGTGTCGTCGTCGACCCGATCCGAGAAGAAGAATTTGTTGCCAGTCGCGGACAGGGTGCAAGGCTCAACGGCAAACGCATTCGCGTCAGCGGATTGGAAAACCTGGACGGTGCGCTAGTCGCAACCGGCGGGCGCGACCGACAGCTCTTTTCTGACGAAGAAGCGGCTGTCTACAAGGAACTCCTGGAGGCGAAGGTCTTTACCCGACAACCAGGCAGCGCCGCCCTGGAACTTTGCTATATCGCAGCCGGAAGAATCGATGCAATGTGGATGCGCGGACTCGGTCGCTGGGATATTGCGGCGGGTTCACTACTCCTCACCGAGGCTGGTGGATTGATCGGCGACTTTGAGGGTGGCGCGGGTCATATGCAAACAGGCAACACCGTGGCGGGATCACCTCGCTGCTTTAAACAGCTTAGTCAGATCGTCAGGAAGCACCTGGCTTAACGAACGGCAGCGCTGGCACTGAGCTAAAGACTACTGTCACCCTGTGCTAAAGACTAACGTCAGCCTGAATCAAAGACTACCGTCATACTGAGCCAAAGACCACCGTCATCCTGAACTACCGGGGTCGCGCACGACTGAAGGATCTAGCGGGAAACCGCGGTCACTTGTCGAGATTCTTCGCGCTGCTCAGAATGACCTATAACCCAAAGCCATCCTGAACCAAAGACCACCGTCATCCTGAGCTAAAGACCACCGTCATCCTGAGCTAAAGACTAACGTCATCCTGATCGTAGAGAAGGATCTAGCGGGAAACCGCGGTGACTTGTCGAGATTCTTCGCGTTGCTCAGAATGACCTAAAACCCGGAGATTCTTCGCTGGCGCTCAGAATGACGGCAGGGTTAGAGCGACGGCAGGGTCAGAAAGGCTGTCCCTGGTCCGGGTCGTCGGCGCCTTCCTTTTCCGGTATCGCGAGATCTTCCTGGCTGATACCCAGGGCCACCAGCACGTTGCTCGCGACATAGATCGATGAATAAGTACCGACGATGACACCGATAATCAAGCCAAGCGAGAATCCGCGAATCAGCTCACCGCCAAGCAACAGCAATGTCACCAGCACCAGCAGTGTCGTGAACGATGTCACAAGCGTTCGGCCTAATGTCTGATTGAGCGATGTATTGATGACCTCGATCGGTTTGCTGCGCCGTATGCGCCGGAAATTTTCACGAATCCGGTCGGAAACAACAATAGTGTCATTGAGTGAATAGCCGATCACCGCCAAAAGTGCCGCCAGCACCGTCAGATCGAAGTTCCACCGGGTGACGGAAAAAATCCCCAGCGTAATCACCACATCGTGAAAGAGCGCAACAACAGCGCCGATTGCAAATTTCATCTGGAAACGGAAGGCAACATAAAGCAGGACGACGCCGAGCGCAGTCATGAGGCCGATGCCCCCCTGATTAGTCAGCTCTTCACCTACCGCCGGGCCAACAAACTCAGAGCGACGCAGTTCGATCCCCTGGTCACTAGCAGCCTTCAGCGTCTCGATCACGGCTTCGCCAAGCTTGGCATTCGCCTTGGTATCCAGATTCTTCTGCGGCGGAATCCGAACCAGAATATCCCTGTCGGAACCGAAGAACTGCACTACATGCCCTTCGTAACCGGCCTGGGTCAGCTGACTGCGAATCGCGACCGGTGAAGTGGCATTTTCATAAGCAACTTCAACAATTGTGCCTCCAGTAAAATCGAGGCCCCATTCCACCTGGTTGATCGCCAGCGAAATCAGTGATGCCAGCACCAGGACGATGGAGGCACCGCCTGCCATCTTGCGATAGTGCATGAAGTCAAATTTGGTATCCATCAGATTGCCAGTGCCTTCACGCTACGACCGCCATAGATCAGGTTAACGATGGCCCTGGTACCCATGATCGCCGTAAACATGGAAGTCACGATGCCAATGGACAGGGTGATGGCGAACCCTTTTACGGGTCCGGTTCCGATACTGTAGAGAATGACCGCGACAATCAGCGTGGTCAGGTTGGCATCGAGAATGGTGACAAAGGCCCGCTCAAAGCCTGCATTAATAGCCTGCTGCGGGGGTAATCCGTTTTTCAGCTCCTCCTTGATTCGGGAGAAGATTAGTACATTAGCGTCTACCGCCATACCCACGGTTAATACGATACCGGCGATACCGGGCAAGGTCAGTGTCGCCCCAAGACTCGACATCACCGCCACCAGCAGCACCAGGTTGGACGCAAGCGCGATATTCGCTGCGATACCAAAAACCTTGTAATAAACCAGCATGAACAGAACAACCAGACCAAGCCCGACTGACACCGCCAGCGCACCCAGTTCTATATTCTCAGCACCCAGACTGGCACCGACGGTCCGTTCTTCAGCGATAAACATGTCTGCCGCCAGCGCGCCAGCGCGCAACAGTAACGACAGCTCACGCGCCTCGCCTCCCTGCAAACCGGTAATTCGGAACCGAACCGCGAGGGCCGATTGCACCGTTGCCAGACTAATCACCCGTTTTTCGATATAGCGCTCTGGTTCCAACGTCGGGACGCCATCCACCATCACTTTGCGATCACGGGTTTTGGTTTCAATAAAAATGACAGCCATGCGACGGCCAACATTGTGCCGCGTGGAACGATGCATCAGATCACCGCCATCGCCATCTAGCGTAATATTCACCTGCGGCATCCCGGAATCAGGATCGAAACCCACATTAGCGTCCAATACCCGGTCGCCGCGCAGAATAATATCGTTCTGCAGCCTGACCGGAAAACCCTCATAGTCGTATTCCGTTGTCGACAGGCGGGAAGCGTCCGGCAGAGCTTCCATACGAAATTCCAGGGTGGCCACCTTACCGAGGATAATCTCAGCGACAGCCGGGTCCTCTACGCCAGGCAGATCGACGACGATCCGGTTCCTGCCGAGTCTTTGCACCAGTGGTTCAGCCACCCCCAGTTCATTGATTCGATTGCGAATGGACTGAATATTCTGTGAGATCGCGAAATTCTCTATTTCACGAATTGAATTCTGATCGACGGTCATTCTCAGCGACGGTTTCGCCGGATCCGCCACCAGCTGATATGTCTGGTACTGCGACGCGAGTTTGGTCCTGGCCTGATCCCGTACTTCATCGTTGGCAAAACTGATTTCCAGCACACCCGTCGATGGTGTCTCAAAGGACTTGTACCGGATGCGATCCTCCCGTTGCCGGAAGAGTCTTTTAATATCCTGCTCCAGGCTTTCAACCCGCTCGGCAACGGCACTGTCGGTATCCACCTCCATGAGAAAGTGAACGCCACCTCTCAGATCGAGACCATACTTCATGGGTTCGCCGCCCAGCGACATGAGCCAGTCCGGCGTGGTCGGTGCTGCATTCAAGGACACGATATAACGCTCATCGCCCCTATCATCGTGCAGTGCAAGTTCTATCTGATCAACAGCGCGAAGTCGCTCTTCCTCATTTCGGAAGCGGATGGCTGCTTTGCCCTGATCGAGTTTCTGCCCGAAATACTCGACACCTTCTTCATCCAGTCTGCCCAGCGCCCGGGCCAGTATTTTTTCAGAGACTACGCTGTCTGCATCTTCATTGGAGATCTGTACGGCAAAATCCGGCGGGTAGATATTCGGCAGGGCATAAAGAACGCCCAGCGAGACGACCAGCAGAACCAGCAGGTTTTTCCAGATTGGATATCGGTTAATCAAAATCAGGTGCCGTCAGATATTCTTAATGGTGCCTTTGGGTAGCGCCTGCATAACGGCACCTTTCTGCAACTTCAGTTCGACACCATCGGCGGCCTCGAACACGAGGAATTGGTCTTCCACCTTGCTGATACGGCCAACCAATCCACCATTGGTAATGATTTCATCACCCTTGGTGAGACCTGAGACCAGATCCTTGTGCTCTTTCTGACGCTTGCTGTTGGGTCGCCAGACGATGAAGTAGAACACCAACGCAAAAGCGATAATGATGAAAATATCCAGGGGCAGCGGCCCCGTGGGCCCGGCGCCGGCGTCAGCTGCCATGGCACTGGGTATCAGAAAATCAATCATAAGAAACTCCCCGAGATAGGGGGCCAAAATCAAAGCGCGCTATTGTCGCACAAATATGAAAATTAGGCCCAACCTTCGTGTACCTCACGGATATGGTCATCCAGACGGTCATTTTCAATGGCGGTGCGCAGATTCGCCATGATCTGCAGGTAATAGTGGATATTGTGGATCGAGTTCAGCTCCGCGCCGAGAATCTCACCGCACTTATCCAGGTGATGCAGGTAGGCACGCGTAAAGTGCTGGCAGGTATAACAGTCACAGTTCGGATCAAGTGGCCGGGTATCGGTTTTATGAACCGAGTTACGTATTCGGATCACACCTTCAGAGGTAAAAAGGTGGCCGTTTCTGGCGTTTCGCGTCGGCATGACGCAATCCATCATATCGATGCCGCGGCGAACGCTTTCAATCAGATCATGGGGTGTGCCCACCCCCATCAGGTAGCGGGGTTGATCGGCAGGCATTGACGCCGCGATATGACTGACAATACGCATCATGTCTTCTTTCGGCTCACCCACTGACAGGCCGCCGATGGCATAACCGTCGAAGCCGATATCCGTCAGCGCCCGCAGGGATTCATCCCGCAGATCCTCATGAACGCCACCCTGAATAATGCCAAAAAGACTGTTGGGATTGTCGCCAAACGCCTGCCGGCTGCGTTCAGCCCAGCGCATGGAGAGATCCATCGACTTCTTCACCTCCGCCTTCTCCGCGGGGAAAGGGGTACATTCATCGAAGCACATCACCACATCCGCATTGAGCGAACGCTGAATATCCATGGAGATCTCGGGTGACAGGAAGATCTCATCACCATTGACCGGCGAGCGAAACCTAACGCCTTCTTCCGTGATTTTGCGCAGATCACCCAGACTGAACACCTGGAAGCCACCCGAATCCGTCAGAATC
>JABHYO010000220.1 GCA_018656865.1 Gammaproteobacteria bacterium
GAACGGCGAGCCGACAGTGCTGCTGCAGGTGTTGTCCACTGACAACATGCAGGTGGTCAAGACATCCGATGCGGTAAAGGCATGGATGGAGGATCGGCAGAAAACGCTGCCGGAAGGTGTCAGTCTGACTATCTGGTTCGATACGGCCGACATTTACAAGAACAGGATGAGCACTATCGGCAAATCTGCCTATCTGGGACTTCTGCTGGTATTCCTTGTGTTGATTCTCTCGCTTAGGCCCAAGGTGGCATTGTGGGTAACAGCGGGTATCGGTGTTGCCTTTATGGGTACATTTGCCTTGCTGCCGGCCAATGACGTGTCACTTAATATTCTCAGCACTTTTGCCTTCCTGTTGGTGCTCGGTATTGTCGTTGACGATGCCATTGTCGTTGGTGAAAGTATTCACCAGCAGACCCATCGAATGGGGGGAGGACCAGAAGCTGCGATCGAAGGCGCATTTGCTGTCAGCAAACCGGTGTTCTTTGCTGTACTGACGACGATGATCGCCTTTGCCCCCTGGTTTTTCCTGACCGGGGAAGATGCCCAGGTGACAAGGCAGTTGTCGATTGTCATTACCCTCGCACTGACGATTTCGCTAATCGAGGCTTTTCTGATTCTTCCCGCGCATTTGCGGGAACTGCGTCACCGGGAGAACCTGTCCCGGTTCGCTTCATGGCAGAAGAAGTTCGAGGAAAGTATTGTCGGGTTCGCCAATAGCAGCTACCGCGTCTGGGTCACCCGTGCGATTGAACATCGATATGTTACGGCGGCTGTGTTTGTAGCGGGCTTTACGATTAGTCTGGGAGTCTTCAACAGTGGCTGGGTTAAGTTCAGCTTCATGCCGGAAGTTGAAGATGAAATTATTTATGTCAATGTCGAACTGCCCTCAGGTACACCCTACAACCGGGCGCTTGGCGTCCTGGATCAGTTGCAGGAAGCGGAGTTGAAACTGATTGAAGAGGTTGAATCAGAAGCGAAGACGTCGGGCGGCAGCGGCAAGTTGATCGAAGGCTGGTACACCCGGTCCCGGCGTGACAGTGTCATCGCCATTGTAAAACTGGCGCCTCCGGAGATCAGGGATCTTTCCGCGAAAGAAGCCGCCCTGCGGCTTAGAGAGCTTGTTGGTGAGGTTCCTGATGCTGACAACATTGAAGTCAATTACGCCATCAACAATCGAGGGCCGCAACTTAGCTATGTGCTGCGCCACCGGGATATGGACGTGTTGCGAAAAGCGAGTACTGAATTGCAGGCTCAGCTCTACACCTACGACGGCACTTTCTATGTGCGGGATAACCTCAGGGGCGAGACGGATGAGTTACATATTAAGCTGCTGCCGGGTGCCGAAAAACTAGGGGTGACGCTGGCTGACGTGTCCCGCCAGGTTCGGCAGGCGTACTATGGAGAAGAAGTTCAGCGGCTACCGAGAGAAAACGGTGATGTTCGAGTAATGGTCAAATATCCGAAGGATCAGCGCCGCAATCTCGAAAGCCTCAACAACTTCAGGATCAGGACCAATGACGGTCGTGAATTGCCATTGCTGTCGGTCATCGATGTCGAGCTGGCATCCGGCGTTCAGCGAATTCAGCGAAGGGACGGTGAGCGGATGGTGCGCGTTTCAGCCCAGGTCGCAGATGATCTGACCAACGATATCAATACCGATGTCACTGAAAAGTTCCTGCCTGAACTCGAAAAGAAATACCACAATCTGATTGTCAGCAAGAGTGGGAGGCAAGAGGCTGAAGAAGAATTCTTTAGTGAGATTGTTGCTCTATATGCGGTGGCGTTCTTCAGTATGTATGCTCTGATCGCGATTGCCTTCCGATCTTATTTCCTGCCACTGCTGGTCATGACCGCCATTCCCTTTGCTTTTATGGGCGCTATTTACGGTCACCTGTTCTTTGGTGTATCCATGGCGCTATTTTCGTACTTTGGTATTGGTGCTGCGGCTGGAGTTGTCGTCAACGATAATCTCGTGCTCGTGGACTATATTGGCCGGCTGAGGGACAAGGGCACTGACGCCGTCAATGCTGTAGTTGAATCCGGCGTGACCCGATTCAGACCTATTCTATTGACCTCTGTGACCACCTTTGTCGGCCTTATGCCGATCATGGCTGAGCGATCAATGGATGCCCAGTTCCTTAAACCTGCCGTATTGGCCCTTGCCTTCGGCGTCCTGTTCGCCCTGTTCGTCACCTTGTTCATGGTACCTGCGCTGTACTGCATCGGTGAAGATATCAAACAGGGTTCTAAGTGGCTGAAAGAGTCGGTCAAACAATTGATCGCTATTGCCCGTGCATCCATGAAAAACCAGCCCATGGTGCGTAGGGATGGTACCTAGGGATGGTGCGTAGGTAGGCCCGAGTTATCTAGCCCAGAGAGGTGGCGGTAGAGGCGTAAGCCATTGTCGCATCAATAATCTCATCTGCCAGTGCTCTGTCGTCAACGGATCGCGCCAGGACCATTGCGCCGACACACATGGCTGCTGTGGCTAGTCCTGTTTCTCGTGGCGGCAGATCGCGATGTATTCTCATATTGCCTTCGAACACACTGATCAAGGCGTTCAGCACTCTTTCGTAGGCGGACTGCACCTCAGGGCCGGCGCGATAAACATCTGAGGGCAGAGCCATCAGTGGACACTGCTGACCGATGTCGTCGAGATGCTCCCGCGATACATAGTGTTGGAAAATAGAGCGAGCAACCTCTGGTGCGGATGCCTGTGCCATTTGAGCATTGTTTTCCCGGTTTTCTGCAAACTGAATCAGCGCTTCTACAAAAAGTGCCTCCTTGTTAGGGAAGTGATTGTAGAAACCGCCTCGCGTTAATCCGGCGGCAGCCATAATCTCATCAATCGAAACCTGGGCGAATCCACGTTCATTAAAGAGTGTCCTGGCGCTGGATAGGATACGTTTTCGGATTTTCTCTTTGTGCTCCTTCGAGTACGGCATATCAAATCTCCTGATCTACCCACGATTTTACCTATATATGTTCTTGAACATATATAGATGTTTGCTAGTTTAGGGTCATACAGACGAAGGGAGCGTGGGTGGTGGTCGCCATAAAACTGTTCGAATACGGCCCAACGCGGTCGTTGAAGTGTCGATGGGCCCTTCAGGAAGCCGGGCTCGACTATGAATCAATCGGCAACAGTCCTGAGGTGCTGACCCTCGGGGAACTGGGGAATATTCATCCGCTCGGTAAAGTTCCGGCGATCCTTATTGATGGCAAACCCCTTTTTGAGTCCTCTGCGATTGTCACCGCAGTTGCGGATCTCGTCCCGGCGCTTGACCTTGTTGCCCACCATGGGACATGGGAACGTCACATCCACGATCAGTGGACGGCATTTGCCGCGACGGAGCTGGAGATATGGGCCTGGTGCGCCATGTTAAATACACGGGAATTTCTGCGGTCAGCGGATAAGCAGGTTCCTGAGATCGTCGATCAAAACCGTGAGCTGTTTCAACGAGCTGCTGGAGCGCTGGAGAATGTCCTGGGAACTCAACCTTATATGATGGGAGAATCATTTTCCGTCACAGATATCATTGTTGCCTACCCGCTCTATCTTGGACAGGAAGTTGGATTCCTAAAAGGGTTCTCAATGCTTGAAGAGTACGTCCAGCGCTTACATAGTCGCCCATACTGCACATTCCAACTATGAAGTGGTTGAGGAGACGGGATAGCGGGGCGTTATTCCGGACTATTTCTGCGATCCTGTCTCTGTCGACGCGGGTCCGGTTCCGGTATTACACGATCATTTCCCCGCCTGTCGGTAGGCGAAATGCGTCGATCGGATGGTCCCTTCCTGCGTTCTACTCTTTCATTGTCGTCAGAAGCCATGGTCGGACTTGTATGCTGCTGTAGGTAGTACGCAGGATAAGAAACACCAAGCAGGGATTCAATGTCATACGTCGAATTGTGACTTGAATCCTGTGGTGAATGCGTCAACATGAAAATGGTCTCAATGGGTTGATTGAATTGTGACGAGGACAGTTGCACTGCTGGCTGGGGTTCTGCCGATAGTGGCAATACACGGAACCTACCTGGTATCGGCCTGGCAAGGCCACGTGCCCTGGTGTGTCCCCTATTTCGAGAGTTGCACTTCCATCAGCGCAACCGGGCGGTACGGTGCGTCCTTCTATCTGTTCAAAGGTACGATGATCCCTGCAGCAGTATTGCTCATGTTCTTCTGGTACCTGACAGCCCAGTGGCTGCGCAGACTTGGTGACACGGGCAGTGCTGCAAATACGATTTTTGTAATGGGCGTTGTCGGTGCTGCTTTTCTTATTGTTTATGCTGTCGCCCTGGGCGCCGCCGGAGATACAATGCGCCTGCAAAGGCGTGTTGGTGTGATTTTGTACTTCACGCTGACCTACCTGGCGCAACTAGTGCTTGTTTGGCGCATGGGTAAAGTTATCCTCGAAGAGCCGTCCAGAACCTGGCTGCTTGCTCTTTGTGTTACCACGCTCTCGATTGGTATTACTACGGTTTTTCTCAGTGTCTTCATGGAAAACTATCAGGAATATGAAGATGCTTTTGAGTGGATTCTGGCTTTGCTGGTTCATCTGTACTTCCTGGTGCTGGCAGGTGCCTGGAAGAGAACCGGGTTTAAGGTGAGCTATGCGGTTTACTAGAATGCTGTTACCCATGCTGAGTCTGAGTGGCCCGCCCATCATGGCGGCAGATGTCCCATGCCGGCCTGGGTTTGTCGCCGCAAGCGGCAGCTACGCGTTTGCCGAAAAGACAGCTGTTGAATACGGCCTGCCCGCCAATGCAGTAATTGGCAAGGTTCACATCACAAACCTCGATGTTTTCGACGAGAGCAACCCGAGGGAGAACAATGCTCTCTACCGCTTTGCTAATCGTGTCCATATCAGGACGAAGCCTGGTCTATTGAAAAGGCAGGTCCTTTTTGGTGAAGGCGATAGCTACGATCCCAGACTTGTCCGTGAGTCAGCGAGAATTCTCAGGGCGAGAAAGTATCTCTACGATGCGGACGTCAGGCCGGTTAGCGCCTGTGAGGGGAAAGTTGATGTCGAAGTCATCACCCGGGATGTATGGTCACTGACGGTCGATGCTTCGTTCGATAGGGCTGGTGGAGAGAATAAGTTTGGCTTTGGTCTGAGGGAGACCAACCTTTTTGGTCGAGGAGCCGAAGTCAGCATTAAAACTAAACAGGATATCGACAGAGACACCAATGAGTTTGCCTTTAAGAGTGACAACCTTGGTGGCAGCAGGTTGAAGAGCCGAATTCGCTATGCTGATAGCGACGATGGCTCTGAGCAGTACGCATTGCTGGAGCTACCCTTTTACTCGCTGGATTCCAGGCGCGCATGGTCGGTTTCCCTGAGACATGCAGAGCAGATCGATACCCAGTTTCTGCGGGGCGATGATGTTACCGAAGTCGAACATGAGATCGACGACTATCGTTTAAGTTATGGTATTTCCTCGGGACTAAAGAGTGGTTTAACTCAACGCTGGGCGATGGGTTACTGGTATCGCCGCAGCCAGTTTGACCTGAGCGATGAACTTGCACCGCCGTCTGAATTTCCAATAGACAAGGAAATGTCTTTCCCGTTCCTGGAATACTCTCTGGTTGAAGACAGCTATGTTCAGCGAGTTAACATCAATCAGTTCGAGAGGACGGAAGATCTTCACGTTGGCCGCCGCTTTTACGCGAGACTGGGTTACTCTGCCGAAGCATTCGGTGGCGATGAAGACAGAATTGTTTATGAGGGAGGCTACAGTGACACTCTGTTCTACAGCTCCCGGCATATGCTCCGGCACGAGTTTTCTTTTTCAGGGCTTCGAGATCGGGATCAGAGCAGAACAGAGGATCTGATCTTTGATTACGAACTGCGGTATATCCTGACGGCATCGAAACACCGATCCTATCTTGCTGAGTTTCGAGGCGCCTATTCAAAGAACCTGAATTCACATCAGCAGGTTGTTCTGGGTGGTGACACAGGGCTGCGCGCATTTGAAAACCGATTCCAGGTCGGTGACCGGAGGGTGTCGCTGAATCTGGAACGCAGAACCTTTACCGATATCCATCTTTTCAATCTGATACGAATAGGCTGGGCTTTCTTCATTGATGTTGGCAGAGCGTGGGATCCGGATGTAAAAACGGATTTTGAAGACGAGTATCTAGCCAATGTTGGCTTTGGACTACGGCTCGCTTCGAGTAAGGCTGATGTCGGCCGCTTTATGCATATTGATTTGGCATTCCCGCTAACCAACCGTGATGACCGGGATGTTGACAGCAGTCTGCTCTCAGTCAGGCTGACAAATAGGTTTTAGCTGTTTAGGAAGCGTCCTTGTTGTTGACTGATTTCGTATGTTCGATTGCATTGTTAACGATGTCTGCAATCTCCGGGAAAAAGTCTCCGTCTCGAAGCTTTACTGGTGCCAGATGTTCCTCACCGGCAGCAACCTGCTGCATATACATCTCAATACGGTAGATCGGTCCTGCGATTCTATGGGACAAAAATAGTCCGAACACCATCAATGCGATAAAAGTGAAAGTTGATACGACAAGAAAGAAGCGATTGAGGAGGTGACGTTGATCACTGATAAATTCGAAATAGGGATGCTCGGGATGTAAGCCTAACTCTGTTCCCTCCTTGATGAGGATATCGTAGTAAAACAAGTTGCTGAAGTAGATGGCTGTTAACCCGGTGAGCACGGCAATCGCGATATACGATATAAATCTCAGCTGAAATTTTGCATTGACCAGATACTGGCGTCTTCGATAGGTTTTTTGCTGCATGCCGATCTCCTCTAGAGTGATGGTGTGCAATGATTTTGGGTATAGGCCAATACACTTTGCGTTTCGTCTGACATTCGTGGTCCCCACATAACGTCTGACCGCTTGTTGAGATAGTGTGATGAAACGCTATGTACGAATTTCTCGCCAAACCAGGGCGAGCCACTGCTGCCCTTGCCCAGGGAATTATTTGTCGATCCAATACGGAATGGCAGCGTAGAGAGTGTGTCGACCACCACTTCAATCATGTGTTTACCGTCGTAGTACTTGTCGGAATATCCGACAATCGTTAATTTTTCGGGTGGTGGTTGATCTGAAATTTCCCACGAATTTTCTTGGTTCAGTCTTTTGGTTCGGAGAAAGGCATAGTCGAAATCAAGTGAAGCCTCACCCTGTAGATCGCCCCATTTTTCTGGGAGAGCGATGCACTCAATGGCGAACATCTCTTGTTCAGGTGAGCCATAGCCTTTGATAAAGAGAAAGTCACTATTCCAGTCTCCCTCGCTATTCATGACGCAGTGTGCCGCTGTGACAATGACCTGCTGGGCACCGGCGAAAGCGCCGGAGCAGCTTGCGATTTCCCCAGTGTTGTGGGTAAAAAATAGCTTGCCGACGGTGTTGTAAGGTGAAGCATGCCTTACTATCTGATCCTCGACCGGTCGTACATGGCCGGTCACCTGCCTGGGTCTGTTTTTCAGGACCGTCGGTTGGCTTGCCGTTCGCTGTAAATCGCCAGCGAGCAAGAGTTTTGGTTTAAAGCGAATCCACGTAAGCCCTGTCTTAACCTGGTTTTTTTTTGAGAATTGAATGCTCAGAACTTTGTCAGCAGCAATTGCGCAAGATAAAGGTGCGGCAACCAGGAGGGTGATTGTCACCAGCGAAAAAATGTTGCGAATTGGGTTTCGCCAGATTTGCTGTTTTTTTTCTCTGACTTCTTCCATTGAAGTCCCTTACGTTACATCCTTCGGACGTGCAACGATAGTGTCACAAGAAATAGATTATAATGGCATTCGGACATCAGTATTTATCTATTTAGGTCGCATGGAAGAGATCTATGACGGAAATCAATTCCTCAAAAACTGTCGCTCTGGATCACCAGCTTGAGCAGATTGTTGACGAAAGCCCCGTTGTCGCCTTTGTCTGGAGTCTAACCGAGGGCTGGCCTGTTGAATTCGTCTCTCATGCAATTGAAAGATTTGGTTTTCAAAGAGAAGAGTTTCTAAGCGGAAGGCTTCATTATGCTGAGATCGTTCACCCGGATGACCTCGATCGAGTGGGTGAAAAATTCCAGCATCATCTTGACTCAGGCCCCGATAGACTCTATCAGCGCTACCGCATAGTCACGAAATCTGGAGAGGTTCTTTGGGTTGATGACTGGACTCGTATCGTTAGAGATGAAGAGGGGGTAGCAACAGAAGCTCGGGGAGTTATTCTTGACGTCACCGAAATTGTTACCTCCGCGCAGCGAGCCCACCGGTACCTTGAGGTAACGGGGACGATTTTTCTCTACCTGGATCTAGATGGCCGGGTGGTGGATACAAACGAGCAGACCTGCCTTCTTACCCGGCGACATCGAGAAGATCTGATTGGTGTGAACTGGATTGAACAGTTCGTACCCAGCGATACGCGCCTGGAGATAGAAGGAGTGTCTGACGAGATCTTCGGCGAGCGGTTCAATGGTCCTGGGGAATATGTCAATGAAATCGAGGTGGACGGCGAACGACTGATGATTCGCTGGCATTTTGTCCTTGATCGTGGTCATGAGGAGAAACCGGTAGGGATGATCTGCTTCGGTCACGACATCACCATCATGCGGGAATTAGTGGTTCAAGCTGATCGGTTAGCGGATGTCGCTCAGAGTATGTCGGGTGCTTTGTTTGACTACGACCGCAAAACTAACGGAGAAGACAGAGTCTTCTTTATGAATGAATACTGTGAGCAGCTTTGGGAAGTTGGTCCTGATGAAATTCAGAACGATACAACCGCACTATGGAAAAAGATCGATACACGCGATGTCCCGGGATTGGTGGAGTCCATTGAAGACTCAGCTAGATTTCTGAGTGAACTGAATATGCAGTGGCGGATTCACACACCTTCAGGGAAGGTCAAATGGATTCACGGTCGGGCACAACCTCGGCGAATAGCTGATGATGAGATTCGCTGGACCACGGTTGCTGTTGATATTACCGAGTCGAAAAAGGCGTCAGAGGCAAAGATAACGGCACTCGAAAAGTCGGTGTTCGCCCTCGCTGCGGTGCTTGAGGCACGTGATCCATACACAGCAGGTCACGAAGCGAAGGTTTCTGAGATTTCGGTAAAAATCGCGAGAAGGCTTGGTCAACCGGATAAGGAAATTGAGGGTCTGGAACTCGCAGCGAAGATCCATGATATTGGAAAAATCAGTATTCCCTCTGAGATTCTCAGTAAGCCGACACCACTCACTGACCTGGAATTCGACCTGATCAAGGATCATTCCATGAAAGGCGCGGATTTTATCCGGGATATCGATTTTGAGTGGCCGGTTGCAGCGATTATTGAACAGCACCACGAGAGACTCGACGGTTCCGGCTACCCGAAGGGGTTGGCCGGTGATGAGATTCTGCTGGAGGCTCGGATCATTGGCGTTGCTGACACCCTGGAAGCCATGGCGGCTTATAGGCCCTATCGTCCAGGACTTGGTATTGAAGCTGCCATTGAAGTTCTGGAAGAGGGAAGTGGCACACTCTACGAAGCAGAAGTCGTGCGAGTCTGCATATCAATGCTACGGACTGGCGATATCAGCTTTTCATAGGTCAAGCTAAAGAATTTCTGCCTGACCTTCAGGCACCTATTGTGCCGATACTGAAAGACAGGCATTGACGGCCTCCCTGTCGAATAGGATACCAGCGCCCTCATTGAGTATGGAGGTGGCTATTTCGCAACCGAGCGCTGGTCGGTGGGGTCGATGGGAACAGACGGCGTCAAAAACATCAGCGACCGCAATGATCCGAGCCTCCAGCAGAATCTCATCACCGGCCAACCCCTTCGGGTAACCGGTTCCATCCAGACGTTCATGGTGTTGCAGCAGCATATCTGCAATAGGCCAGGGGAAGTTTACATTGCTGATAATTTCAGAACCAACGATTGGGTGGCTTTTAATAATCTCAAATTCTGTCTCTGATAAACCACCGGGTCTATTCAGAATTTCAGAGGGAATATAGATCTTGCCGATGTCATGTATCGTGGCGCCGAGTTCAATTCCCTTCACCAGTTCCTGGTTCAGCCCCAGTTTTTGAGCAATATTCGCGGCGAGACTAGCGACGTTTTTTTGGTGGCCGGCGGTGTAAGGATCTCTTTTCTCAAGCGCACTTCCGATAGCAATAATGGTTTCGCTGAGAGATTCTTTATGTTTTTCCACAGCCATAATTTTCTCGGACTCAGCCTGTTTCAGATCGGAGACGTCACGAATCAGCGAGCACAAGGCGTGCTGTTCACCAAGTTCCAATATCGATGAGGAACAAGAACCCGGAAAAATTGTGCCATCTTTTCTTCGGAACAGGCTTTCAAAATTCCTGACTACATTGTTGGCCTTTATCTGCTCCACCAGTTTTTCACGATCTGTAGGACTACCCCAGAACATTTCTACGGTCGTTCGTCCAAGGACTTCTTTCTCAGAGTATCCGAACAAATTGGTAAATGCCCTATTCACCTGAAGTATCCGCCCGGTAGCCAGATCAGTAATGACCAGACCTTCCGGTGTTGTGCTGAATATCTTATTGAGCCGGGATTCGCTGTCCCGTAGTGCCAGTTGGTCTTGCTTCTGTTCCGAGATTTCGAAAAAGACACCGATAGCTGATGATTCGCCTGGTGGAATGACAGCTCTGTCCCGTAGCCAGATCCAGTGACCGTCCTTTTTAAGAATTCTATACTCGATATCCAGAGGGTGGCCGGTTTCGAACAATTCTGAAAAGGCGCTCACCACGTCTTTCTTGTCGTCATCGTGGATTCGGTCCAGCCAGAGGTCTTGACCAGATTCGTAAACTTCTTCTGGAGTAAAGCCAAATATATCGGTGACATTGGGGCTTATATACTGCGTGTCTCCATCAGAATTCATGGTCCAGACGACGCCGGGAATGCTCTCGACCAGATTCTGGTAATTCAGTCTGGCCTGGCTGAGTTCTTCCTCGTTAGCTTTGAGTTCCTTTCGGGCCTCAATCAGGTCAGATACGTCAGTGAAACTGCCGACATATCGACAGATGTTGCCAGAAGCATCCCTTATTGGGCGAGCGTTTATATAGACCGGAACAGCGCTACCGTTTTTTGCTCTCCTGAGTCTGATGCCGCGAACATCATTGCCTTTACCAAGCCTTTGCAGATTCCATTCGACGCTGTCCTTGGTCTGGTTCTCCGGAAAGTCGAACACAGTTCCCGGTAGACCGATGACTTCATCGGCACGGTATCCGAGGATATTCTCGATAGCGTTGCTGGCGTAGATTATTTTCTGATCCGCATCGGTCGCCATGACCACGACCCCGTCGCCGAGACAGTCAAGCACTTCCGGATAGGCGCGCCCATCAATGACACGGTCGCTGCCGCGATAGCCCAGCAGTGAACCATCGGTATCGAAAAATGGGGTGCCATTGGTTTCAAGCAGAACCGGAGACCCGTCCTTGTGCCGGTTCAAATTTTTCAGCAGGCTGAAGCTTTCTCTGCGTCTGGCATGTTCCTCGAATACACGTCCGACGCTTACTGCTTCATCTTCGGGCATCAACTCGAAAGGTGTCTTGCCAATTACTTCTTCAGGGGGGTAGCCGAGTATTGCTTCGACCTGAGGGCTGACATAGGTGTACCGACCTTGTTCGTCTACTTCCCAGAAAAAGTCTTGTAATGAATTGACGAATGTTTCCATCCGCTCTAGTAGCGATGCCTGATCCTTGTGCACATATACTCCTGCTATTCCCAGGGGGTGGGCTGATCCTTGCCTGATTGCCACGCTATGACAATTATCGAATGAAAGGATTGACCTGAATCAAACGGCCTCGATAAAGGCAGCAGTTTCGGATTCCTCTCTCTATGCGTTGATCAGGGTCATACACCCTCGGTTGGGCCGATACTACTCTGGTATCTAGAAGCAGAGAGAGGAGGGCAACTCATGAGTGAGTTTGCTATTACTGCTGATACTGAAGACAGGCTGTTGCGAGTGACGACAACGGGTCAGCATTCAGTCGAGGGTGCGCTGGCTCTCAATCTCGCCATTAAGAGAGCATGCAAAGAACACACGATAGATCGTGTTCTGTGTCAGTTGCATCATGAGCCAACGCAACGTGTGTTTGCTTTTGAACAGTTCCACGTCATCGAAACGATTGGATTTGATCCTGCAACGCGGGTGGCCTACGTGGTTGAAGATGAGGACGAATGCCGCAACTACGAGTTGCTCTGCGCTCTGATTAATCGAAGCAAGCTTTTTCAAGCCAGGACTTTTATGGATCAGAATGAGGCTGAGTCGTGGCTGTAGGCATGAGGTGCGGAGGAGAGGTTTGGAGCGGGTACCGAGCCGGCCGGGAGCGGCGATGCGGCGTTCCGATTCGAACTCGTGCAAAGCGAAGCTTTGCCTAGTCGTCTGGAGCGGGTAGCGAGGTTCGAACTCGCGACCTCAACCTTGGCAAGGTTGCGCTCTACCAGCTGAGCTATACCCGCTTTACCTGTAATTCTACCATTGTGGCGTCCCCTAGGGGAGTCGAACCCCTGTTGCCGGGATGAAAACCCGGTGTCCTAGGCCTCTAGACGAAGGGGACAGGAATTTACTACCGAGGTAGCTGATTCAGGAAGCGGGGGATTCTAAGAAGCTTGGACATCCCAGTCAAGCGCAAACTTTTAAATTCCCCAGTTATTACTACAATTTAAGTAAGCACTTAATTTGATGGCGGATAAAGGAACATTCGCCATTACGTCATATAGTCATTCAAGGAGCATGA
>JABHYO010000119.1 GCA_018656865.1 Gammaproteobacteria bacterium
ATCAGGATATTGAAAGAGGAAGGTGTCGATCTCACTCGAGTGAAGATTGACCACTGCAATGACACAACGGATATTGAGTACCTGAAGTGGATTCTCGATCAGGGGTGTTACCTGGGCCTCGACAGGTATCCGGGTCGCCTTGTCAGCCCGCATATGAGAACACTTACGATGAAACGGTTGATCGATGAAGGCTATGAAGATCGACTCTGTCCCTCGCATGACTGTATCTGTCTGGCTGTCGTGAAGGAAAACCCGGATGGCACCATGCCTGAAGAACATGAGTTTGCCAGGCACAATCACCACGGCTTTTTGTACATCAAGAGAGAAGTTATCCCGGATCTGAAAGAAATGGGTGTCAGCGACGAGACGGTCAACGCGCTTTTTGTCGAAAATCCAAAGCGGTTTTTCAGAGGCGACTAACCTGTATTCGAAAGACTTCCCTGGATCGCTGCTTGTGCCCAGGGGAGCGTCTGGACCCCCGCAGCGATATGAACGCCTGAGATTGCGTATTGAGAGGAAAGCTGCTCGAATTGGCGCTAAGAAGGCGGAAACGTCCTGAGGCGATAGGAAATGCGAACGATTATTTTGCTGCTGGCTGTTCTGGCTATTGCGGCCTGTGACAAGGAAGAGCATTCCAGCGCCGAATCCGAGAGTGTCGAACAGCATAAGCAGGTGGGTATCACCTGGTTCGATGGGTCAGTTGAGCAAGCCTTCGCCAAAGCGAATGCTGCTGGAAATCCGCTGTTCCTATACTGGGGTGCAGTCTGGTGTCCGCCCTGTCAGGAGATCAAATCCACGGTTTTCAAGTCCCAGGACTTTATCAATCTGAGCAGGCTGTTTATCCCTGTCTACCTGGATGGTGATACCGACCAGGCTCAGGCCTGGGGTGAGAAGTTTGGTGTTATGGGCTATCCGACAATGATCGTCTTTAATCCGACCGCGGAGGAAGTCACGCGAATACCTGGCGGTATCGACATTGATCGGTACAACTCGGTACTGGAACTCAGTCTCAATAAGATGCGACCAACCTCTCAACTGGTGCAATACGCACTCACTAATCCCGACAGGTTGGATAAGGACGACTTTTACCAGTTGGCCTATTACTCATGGGATCAGGATACCGGCGCAGTACCGGAAGGTACCGACAAGACAGAGCTCTTCAGGGTCCTGGCGGCGCGTGCCCCGAAAGGTGAGTTGAGCGCCCGTTTCTATCTGAACTACCTGGTGGTCGCAGCAAGGAAACTGGAGGACGATGTAGAAACTGCCGGAGAACTGGATGCCTCCGATATCCATGATCGTCTGACGGCAATTCTCAGCTCGGACCATCTGACTCTGGCCTGCTGGGACACGCTTGCCTATTATCCGGACGAGCTACTTGAGATGCCGATTTTCGATGACGACCAGAAACAGCTTCTTGACAGCCTATGGGTGAATAGCGTGTTCACCCTGCGGGACGATGCGTCCCTGTCAAAGGCCGAGAAGATGTCAGGCTGGTTACCCAGGCTGTATGTCGCGACAAGAGAAGATAAACTCCTCGACTCAGATATCCAGGAGAAGCTGCGTAAAGAGCTGATGTCGATTGATGAAGACACAGCTGACGCCTACGAACGGCAGAGCGTCATTTCTCGGATGAGCTATGTATATAGGCAGGCTGGGATGAAAAAAGATGCCAAAGAATTGCTGCAAGCAGAGTTAAACAGGTCAGCATCACCTTACTATTTCATGAGCGGACTGGCATCCATGACGGAAAAGGATGGTGAGTTTACAGAGGCGATAGACTGGAGTCGTCAGGCCTGGGAAAACTCGACCGGTCAGGCGACCAGGCTTCAGTGGGGCGCGAGCTATGTCCGTGCCCTGATTCGTATGGCGCCGGATGATATAGCGCTGATAACGAGCGCCTCAATTTCACTGTTGGCTGAATTTCATGAGTCCCAGGCGCTATTTTCGGGGCGCAATTTCAGAACCCTTAGACGACTCAACCGGCAATTGCTCGACTGGCAGGACGAGCAACAGGCTACTGAGTTTACGTTCCAAACCAGAGTGGAAGAAATGTGCAGCCAACAGCTTGCCGATAGTCAGGAGGAAGAAAACTGCAAGTCTCTCTTTGTCGAGGAGGCGGTAGCTCAGGCTTCCTGACGTCATGAAAGAAATGTCTCGGGAGCAGTATGAATCCCTGCGCAAGGATGCCGAAATCAAGGCGGCAGACCAACATGGTGACAAGGTTCTGCTGCTGGCAGACGGTACTTACCTGAAGTTGTTTCGAATCAAGCGGTTGATTACTTCAGCGCGACTTTTCCCTTATTGGAGACGATTTGAGCTCAACGCTCAAAAGCTGGACCGACTGGGAATCAGAACCCTTCAGGTCCGGGATGTTTACAACTTGTCCTACCTGAGGCGAACTGCAGTGAACTACGAGCCACTGCCGGGTAAATCCCTGCGTGACTTGTCAGGGCTCGATGCCGACCTTGTCGATCAACTGGGTGAATTTATGTCCGGTCTGCATGACAAGGGTGTCTACCTGCGATCCCTACACCTGGGAAATGTCGTTTTGACACCTGAAGGAGAACTGGGTCTTATCGATATTGCCGATATGAAAATTCATGGGGGATCGCTGTCCCGTCGCTTGCGACTTCGTAATTACCATCATTTGTGCCGATACGATCAGGACAGGCAGGTAGTGGCAAAACATAGCGAGCGTTTTCTGTCCCATGTCGACGAAATCACTCGGCCGAAATTGGCAAGAATGCTTGCGGGAGAGGTTTCCTAGTCCGCTACACGCACGATCCGGGTGCCGACATTGCCGCCGGCGAGCAGGTCGACAAAGGCGGCGGGGGCAGATTCCAGTCCCTCGTATTCATCGTTGAGCGGATTCAGCTCACCCGACTGAATCCAGGCGCGGATCTCTGATCGTGCGGCGTCATACTGGTCGATGTAGTCGAAGACGAGGAAACCCGCCATTTGTATTCGCTTGTTAATCAGAAGACCGGGAATCCCTCTTGGTCCACCTGCGGGATTTGAGGTGTCGTATTGAGACACGACCCCGCAGCAGACGATCCTGCTGTGTTCATTCATGCGAAACAGGGCTGCGCCAAGAATATCCCCACCTGTGTTATCGAAGTAAATATCGACACCATCCGGGCAGGCTTCCTTGAGGTCTGTGCGAAAGTCTTCACTACGATAGGAAACGGCCGCGTCATAGCCCAGTCGTGCCTGGAGTAGCTGACATTTTTCTGGAGAACTGGTGACGCCCACGGCTCGACAACCCTTGATCTTTGCCATCTGGCCGACCAGATGTCCGACGCTGCCTGCGGCCGCGCTGACGAGTACCGTTTGCCCGGGTTGCGGCTCCCCCAGTTTCAGCAGACCGAAGTAGGCGGTGAGCCCATTGGTACCAAGTGCACCCAGATGATGGCCGATATCAATATCGTCACCGACCTGCATGACCTGCGATGCTTTGTGCACGCTGTAGTCCTGCCATCCCGATGGGCAGACGACCAGATTGCCCTCCTCGAGTTCGTCACTATTGCTGGTTATGACCCTGGCTACGCCGTTCCCATTCATGACGATTCCGGTTTTCGGTGCACCCGCGTAGCTGGCGCTGCCCTGTAGACCAGCCCTGGTACCGGCACCAATGGTTACTGCCAGCGTTCGGCAGAGAATCTCGCCCGGCCCTGGTTCCGGAAGTGGTGCGGCAGTAAGTCGGTAGTTGGATTCTTCAAGCTTTCCCTCTGGCAAGGAATCAATCAGGATCTGGCGATTTTCCATGGTGTGGTCTCGGTCGATTTGTCGTCATTCTGAACTAAGTGCCGGGGTCGCGCACGACAATCTCGTCGAGGACCTTCGCTGGCGCTCAGGACGACGGCTTCGCCGTCGGGTCAAGGTTTGAGCTGCACCAGAAAAGCACCGCTGTTTTCATCTTCTAGTCTGAATCGAATGATCTGATTGCGGTGTTCCATTTCCCGGAGACTGAGCATCACCTCTTCACGGATGACGCCGGTACCGACGACAACTCGTAGATGACGAGCAACACCCGATCTTGTTTCGCGCACAGCCGTTCTCAGTTTCTGCACTGCATCGCGGACCCGTTCGCCCTGATGAGCGACATCGACGGTCACGGTTGAGCCGTCTGTCTGCAGGTCGAGACGGTTATCGCATTTTGGGCAGCGTCGTGCATGACTATGAATAGCCATACCGCATTCTATGCAGGTGAGAGGTCGAGACATGACAGTATTGTTGGGGTGGGTGAAAACATGTGAAAGGTGCGTGCTCTTTAATCCTAAAGGCCTATGATACGCGGCACCAAAAAAGCAATGAAAGGTTTAATGAACTATTTACTGCCAATGTGCATCACCTATAGACCAGCCAACACGGGAGACGAACGTCTACCCAATGTTGCAGGTGCACAATTCATTGCGGCTTCTTCGATGTTGAGCCGCACGCCAAAACCTTTTTCGAACTGGAACAGGTGATTCTCCACCAGGTGTATCGGCACTGACGCCTGCCTGATTCTCAGGGTAAGATAGTTCGTCTACAAGAATAGTAAGGATTAGCCATGCCTGATTTTCTTAGCAATAGCCAGATTTTGCTCCCCATTTTGGTTCTAGTTATTTGGTCCCTCATCATGTTGTTGTGGACGGCCGCGACCCGATTGCCGACGATTGCCAAGTTGGGGCTTGGTCCCGAATCGGGTGAAAGGACAGCGGATCTCGCTGCCCTGCTTCCCAAAGAGGTTCAGTGGAAGGCGGATAACTACAATCATCTAATGGAACAACCCACGATTTTCTATGCGACCGCTATTGTTCTCGCGATCGCAGGACTTGGTGAAGGGTTGAATTTGTACATGGCTTGGTTTTACGTAGGTTCTCGAATCGTTCACAGCATCGTGCATGTAACTGTAAATTTTGTTCCGGTTCGGTTCACGGTTTTTCTCCTCGGTACAGTTTCACTTCTTGTGATGGCTGTGAACGGTACACTGCAAATTGTTGGTTAATTTGATATTGCACAGGTTGGTTTATAGAAGGTGACAAGTTTGCCGACCGCTGGAACGCCTGATTAGCAGGGAGCAGCTTGTCGATGAAAGCTTCATCATCTTCATAGCATCTTGAGTGCCAACACTTTCTTCACTAAATTGGGTGTTTCATAAATCCCGTGCTTCATCGGACTGCATGGAATAGTATCCGCATCCACGATTGTCCACATACTGAAAAAGGGAAGTGCCTCATGCGTATTTTGATACTGATTCTGTCTGTCTTTTTGTTCGTGACGGGTTGCTCTGATGATGGTGCCACCGATGCTGGCAGTGCTGGTAAGGCGAGTCCCGCTGGGGATATGGCCAAGCAGCAAACCGCAGTTGAGGCCGTGGAAGAGGTCGCTGTAGCTATTGAGGATGCTGGTGCTGCTGATGGCAAGGCCAAGACCATGGTGTGCGCGGCCTGTCATGGTCAAAACGGTATATCGATGACAGATATCTGGCCCAATCTGGCTGGTCAGAAAAAGGGTTACCTGATCAAGCAGATCAGGGCCTTTCGTGATGGCCAACGTGTCGATCCCTCTATGATGCCGATGGTGAAATCATTGTCAGATCAGGATATCGAAGACATCGCCGGTTACTACGCTGGTCTACCCAGATCCTGACGGATCTTATACATCGGGAACAGTGAAGCTCATCATGCGGCTCATTCATGGTATCTTATGCGCCTGCTTAGTCTTCATTAGATCGTTTCATGTTGTATCAACGTATAGCACTCGCCATTCTGGCGAGTGTCTGGTTTCCATTGAGTCCACTCGCGGCAACGGCGCCGGAGTCACCGCCCCGCGCTAGCGCCTTCGCTTTTGGGGAGTCGCCCGTTATAGATGGCAGGGTATTGAACGACCTTGCCTGGCGTGCAGCACCAGCCATTTCTGGGTTTTGGCAAATTGAGCCTGACGAGGGCAGCCCTGCGACCCAGAAAACTGAAGTTTTTGTCGGCTATAGCGAAGATACGCTGTATGTCGGTGTCATCTGCTACGACAAAGAGCCTGACCGCATTATCGTCACTGATTCACGCAGGGATTCATCTCTTGCGGAGACCGACAGTTTTCAGTTCATCATCGATGGTCTGAAGGATGGGCAGAACGGGCTGATCTTTGGAACGAATCCCGCCGGTATCGAATACGACGCACAGGTAACAAAAGAAGGCACAGGTAGTTTCGGTTCAAGCGGTGGAGAGTTCAACCTGAACTGGGATACTTCGTGGCAGGTGAAGACCCGCATCGATGAGACCGGCTGGCAGGCAGAATTTGCGATCCCCTTTAAGTCTCTTCGTTATGGTGCCGGACCTGTACAGACCTGGGGCATGAATTTTCAGCGGAATATCAGGAGGAATAACGAAGTCTCCTTCTGGTCGCCGCTAAGCCGCCAGCACAACCTCCACCGGGTATCTGAAGCCGGCAGCGTCACGGATATTCAGCCGCCGCACCAGCGGAGTCTCAAGTTCACACCCTACGGTGTTGGCAAGCGGAGCAAGGGTGGTTCCCTCAAGAGCGACACGGACTATGAATTCGGTTTCGATTTAAAGTATTCGATTACGTCCAGTCTGACCCTTGATGCGACCTACAATACCGACTTCGCCCAGGTGGAGGTTGATGAATTTCAGGTCAACCTGGATCGTTTCAGCCTGTTCCTGCCTGAGCAGAGGCCATTCTTTCTGGAAAACGCAGGACAGTTCTCCGTCGGTGTGCCGGAGCAGACTGAGCTCTTTTTCAGTCGGCGTATTGGTATTGGGCCGGGCGGTGTTCAGATACCGATCGACGGCGGTGTCCGACTCTCAGGCAAGATTGGTCAGAACACTAATGTCGGGCTGCTGCAGATGAGGTCAGAGGCCGTTCGCGGCGTTGCTCCAGAAAACGACTATACGGTGGCGCGGGTCAGCTATGAATTGGGGAACCGAAGCTCGATTGGCGGCATCATTGTTAACAGGAAGGGTGACGGCAGTGTTATCGGAGATGACGATGATGATTACAATCGCACCTACGGAATCGATGGTAAGTGGGGTATTGGCGAGTACATGACCCTTTCAGGCTTCGCTGCGAAGACGAAGACACCGGGACTGTCAGGCCGGGATCATGCATTCCGGTTACGCAACGACTACAACTCAAAGAACTGGACGATGCATGCAGCCTATGCCCAGGTCGGTGAAAATTTCAATCCAGAGGTTGGCTTTTTATCTCGCAGCGGATACAAGCACCTGTCCTTGTTCGCTTTGCGCCGGATCAGGCCGGACGATCTATGGGGCCTGCACGAATTGCGTCCTCATATCGCATACTTCGGATACTGGAACTTTGACGGTTTCTGGGAAACAGGTTTTATGCATGTCGACAATCATTGGGAATGGGAGTCGGGTTTCGAGATGCATACGGGTGTGAACTTCCTCCACGAAGGTGTGGCCACTCCCTTTGAAATCGTCTCTGGTGTCACGGTTCAGCCGGGCAGTTACGATGACAGTGAACTGGCGTTCGTCGTCTGGACAGATCCAAGTGCACCATTGAATTTCAGCCTGAATGCAAAGCACGGCGGCCTCTTTGGCGGTGATCGGACCCAGTTGATTCCAGCCGTTAAATACCGAATTGGTGAGACCTTTTCCAGCGAACTATCCTGGATACACAATGATGTCGACCTGGATGGTGGTGATTTCAAGGTGGGTGTGGGTCGCCTCAGGCTGACCTATTCCTTTACACCCAAGATGTCTATCCAGGCGCTGGTCCAGTACAACGAGCGAGACGACCTCCTGTCGACGAACTTCAGGTTTGCCTGGCTGACCTCGGCCGATACGGGGCTGTATGTGGTCTACAATGAGGTAGACGATCGTGATGGATTCGTCAAACCCCGCAAGGAGTTCATCATCAAATACAGTCATATCCTCGATTTGATGTAATCCGCTGGTAAAAACCGGCTCATTCGCGAATGATTTTTGAAAATCCGGCATCAGACGGGTATTCACGAAATAGTATCGCATTGTGCCCAATTCGAACCGCCAGAAGTTCAATATCACCTCCGACCGAGATCCTCTGACGGGGGCCTACGATGCAGCGTGTCGATTTACCCGTGAACACTATCAAAAGCGCCTTGGCTGCGAGTTACAGGATTTCTTCCCCACGATTCTAAGCCGAGTCGTTAATGGTGAGGTCGTCGGTGTCTGTGGTCTCAGAAATGCCGCTGATGGGGCACTCCATCTGGAGCAGTATCTGGATATGCCAGTAGAAGCCCTGGTCGCCGGAGGATGTCGAGAAAACATCGTCGAGTTAGGTGGGTTTGCCGCGAGTTGTCAATTAGAGGCCTTCTTACTGATGCAGTTCATGGCAGAAACTCTGAAAAATATGGGTTTCAGGCATGTGGTCTGTACAGCGAACCGGCCTATCAGAGGATGTCTTCGACGGCTTGGTATCCGTTTTCAGCAACTCGCCGAAGCAGATCCATCCCGGCTTCGGGATCCTACTGACAGCTGGGGTTCCTACTATAAGACCTCACCACTGGTTCTGACCGGTGAGGTCGAAGCGGGCGTCGAGGCCATCAGAGGACTGGTAAAAACTGCAGCATGATTGGCGAGGCATTAGAAAACCACTCTGCTAAGAAAGGTAACACAACTGCCCTGACGTCTGGTGGTGAATCTATTGATTACCGTGAGCTGAATCAGCGGGTCGTGAGCCTGAGCCATTTCCTGCGGGAGCAGAATGTCAGTAGCCTGGCACTGGAACTGGAAAATGGACCGGACTGGATCGTTGCAGATCTTGCAGCTGTTCATTCAGAGGTCATGTTGATACCGGTTCCAGCCTATTTTTCGGAGGAGCAAAATCGTCATTTGATGGAATCTGTTCATCCGGACTTCGCTATTGGTTCCTCTGGGGCTCGTGTGCCAGGGTTGCAGCAGGCGGGGCTGAAAATGACCGGCGACACTCCGTCGTTTAGTGAATCGGCGAAGATAACCTTTACTTCAGGCAGTACCGGATCACCAAAAGGCGTGATCCTGCAACACAAAAAGCTTGAACACGTCGCCGAGAGCATAGTCACAGCGATGAGCCTGCTGGATGTCAAAAAGCATCTCTGCCTGTTGCCGTTGGCGACCCTGCTTGAGAATGTCGCAGGTGTCTATGCGCCGATTCTTAAGGGTATTGAGGTCGTTGTGCCACCCCCGGAGGAAACCGGACTCTCCGGTAGTTCACAGCTGGACATAGAGAAATTCGCGCAGTGTATCAACACCCATCAACCCGAATCGGTCATTCTGGTACCCCAGTTACTGCTGGCACTGATCACCCTGACAGAGATGGGAATAGTGGATACAGGCAGCCTCAAAATGATTGCGGTTGGTGGTGGCAAGGTGTCCAGGCGGCTGCTCGATAGAGCAGCGGAGCTGGGGTTGCCTGTCTACGAGGGATATGGACTCTCCGAGGCTGGTTCGGTTACGACCCTAAATCTACCGGGACAGACAAAACCCGGATCCGTTGGCAAGCCGTTGCCCCATGCAGCGGTAAGGGTTTCCCCTGAAGGCGAAATCGAAGTGAGTGGCACCTTGATGGATGGTTATCTGGGTGGGCATACAGGTTTCGATGATTGGTATGCCACTGGGGATCTTGGATACATCGATGAAGAGGGATTTGTCTTCATCAGCGGGCGACGTGACAACCTGTTTGTCACCAGCTACGGACGAAACGTCAATCCTGAATGGATAGAGGCAGAACTAGGGCAGAGCCCTGCAGTGGCGCATGTCCTTGTTCACGGTCAGGCATTGCCCCACAACCTGGCGCTGATCTGGCCACGATTCGAGATGACCTGCACTGAAGCAGCGGAGCTTGTTGACGAGGTGAATAGCAAGCTGCCGGACTATGCCCGAATAAATGAACACTGGGTGTTGCGGGAGCCTATAGCCGACGATCTCGTGACAGCCAATGGCAGGCTGAAGCGCCAGCAGGTAATTGATTCTTATTTTTAAGTTGGAGAAGTAGTACGTGAGTTTTTTTGAAGAACTGGAAAGAGAAACCGCAGCGGGACGTGATTATTTGCTGAGCGCTCCGATCATTGGTGAAGTATTCGATCGTAGGTTCTCTCTACATACCTACATCGCTTTTCTGAACCAGGCCTATCACCACGTCCGTCATACCGTCCCACTACTGATGCTGGCAGGTGGCCGATTGGCCGAACGTCAGTTTTGGCTACAGGAACCGATTGGAGAGTACATCAGGGAGGAGTCAGGTCACGAACAATGGATTCTTAATGATATTGAAGCTAGTGGCTTTTCCCGGCAAGCCTTTGCTGAGGGGCAGGCCCCCTTTGATTCTGACGTCCTGGCATCATTCCTCTACGATACCGTGCAACGACGGAATCCTGTTGGCATATTCGGAATGGTTCTGGTGTTGGAAGGCACCAGCGCCTCTCTTGCTCCAGAAGTTGCACGCATTGTTCAGGAAGAACTTGCTCTGCCAGATGCGGCTATGACCTATCTCACAAGCCATGGTGAGCTGGACCAGGATCATATTGAGTACTTCGAAACGATAATGAACCGAGTCAGCGATGAGTCTGATCAGATCGATATCATTCGTACCGCCAATGTTGTTTATCGGCTCTATGGCGATGTCTTCCGGGCTATCCCGCTTGAAGCTGAGGCTATTGCCACGGAGGTTGCGGCATGAACCTTGAAAAGGCGCGCATTTTAATTGTTGGCGCAACCGGTGGTATCGGTTCAGCAGTGGCCTCACGACTGAAGCGGGCTGGGACCGAACTACTACTGCACGGTCGTCATCGTAAAAGCCTGGATGAGCCCTCCTATATTCAGGGCGACCTGTCTTTTTCCTGTGAGATCGAGAAGATCGTTCGGGCTGCTGAAGCATTTGACATCAATATGCTGATTAACTGCGCCGGCGTGAATCAATTTTCCCGATTCGAATCTGCTGATATTGATAGGTTGCTCAATATCAATGTTGCCGGCCCGATGAAGTTGACCCAGATGTTGCTACCGCACCTCAAGTCAAAACAGGAGTCCGTGATACTCAATGTAGGATCGACCTTTGGCGCGATCGGGTACCCGGGTTATGTCGCCTATTGCGCAACGAAGCATGCGATCAAAGGATTTACAGAGGCCCTGTCCCGTGAACTCTCGGATTCGACGGTTTCTGTTCAGTACTTCTCTCCGAGAGCGACTAACACTTCAATTAACCCGCGCGTGGTCAATGAAATGAACCATTCGCTTGGTGTCGGCAGTGATGAGCCAGGCGAAGT
Source organism: Gammaproteobacteria bacterium (assembly GCA_018656865.1). Taxonomy (GTDB): domain Bacteria; phylum Pseudomonadota; class Gammaproteobacteria; order Pseudomonadales; family Azotimanducaceae; genus UBA9659. Next base: position 11,249 of record JABHYO010000119.1, read on the forward strand.
GGCGCGCGAAATTGTCCAGGCGCTGGTTCGCGGCAGAAGTCGTTCACAAATGGGAAATCCTGAGTCGGTGCAGGTCAAAATCAATTCACTTTTCCCATCGATCGTTGACTCGGCGGTTGCGAAACAGCTGCCGGTTATTCGGGAACATCTTGTCAAAACCGAACAGGAGATCTGATATGAATTCTTTCAAACAATTCTTTCTCTATTTTTTGTTACTTGTAAGTGTCAATGCATACGCTGCCGGGATTCCAGAGATTCAGAAGAGGTGGGCCGTCGCCAACTATGAGAAGACCGGTGATGCGCAGACAGCGGCATTTGAAGCACTAGTTGAGGATGTAAATCAGGAGGTGGCTGCTAATCGTGGCAACGCAGAACTTCTGATCTGGAAGGCGATTGTTGAAAGTACCTACGCAGGGAAGGCATCGGGTTTTAGTGCGCTCAGCCTGGTTAAGTCAGCCAGGGATGCTCTGGAGTCAGCGATGGAGATAGACCCACAGGCTCTCAATGGTTCGGTATACACCAGCCTCGGCGCCCTCTACTACCAGGTTCCACCCTGGCCAATCGCATTCGGCAGCAGCAAGAAGGCTCGTAAATTGCTCCGAAAAGCGCTGGAGGTGAACCCCGAAGGGATTGATTCCAATTACTTTTACGGTGCGTTCCTGGTGGAAGAAAGGGAGTACGGTGAAGCAAAGACTGCCTTACTGAAGGCGATGAATGCCCCGAAGAGGCCGGGCAGGGAAATTGCTGATCGCGGTCGAAGAACGGAGATAAGGCAGTTGCTTGATCGAATCGCTGAAAAAGGTATTTAGAAAGTCCAATAAAGATCGAGAAAGGGTGCAATCGGGATAGAAAATTGTTCTTTCTCGATCAGCTGATCGTTTTCGACAACGTAGTCAGTACCCAGGTGATTGTTTCGATTGAAGAGGTTGGATAGGCCGGCTTCTAAGCGGATCTGGCTGTTTGATAGTTGCCAGGTCCTGATAGCTTTCATGTCTACCGTCAGAAAATGTTTCAAGCGGCGATCGTTTCTTTTCGCCGGCTGGATTGTGTCGCCGTCGTCTAGAGAGATGACCGAAGTCGGCCAACCGGTATGGTACGTTGCTTCAAGCGACAGTTGCCAGTGGTTAAACTTTCTTGAATAGCCGATGTTGGCGGCATGTTTCTGATCTGTACTTCGGCGAACGGTTCGCCCGTTTACATCTTCCTTCACTTCTGCCCGGGTATAGTTAAACCAGAATTCGCTGTTGTCGAACCAGGCATTGAGGGATACCTCTATGCCCTGAGCGATGACGTCTTCGGGTGCGACCAGGGTTCTGTCTACCTGCAGCTCAGGTAGCAGTGAGAATGGGTCCGTCAGGTTCTCAAAGTAGTGTGAAGGATTCTCTGCTTCCTTGCGGTAAGCTTCGATACGAAATTCGAGGTTCCGGATATTTCGTCGATAGCTGATAATTTGATGGACAGATTCCTGGGCTTTCTGGAAAGTGTCGATGCCATCGCTGATGTCCAGCTCGTGAATTCCCTGAGCCTGGTAAAACTCGCCCAGACTGAATCGCAACTCACCGCCAAAAGACGGCTTGTACAGCAAGTTAAGCCTGGGTGTTACCTGATTTGTCCATTGATCGTCGAGATAATCCTGAGCATCCAGCCTGAAGCCTAGTTCGATATATAGAGCGTCATTGAAGGCACGCTTGTAGCTCGCGAACAGCGCCGCCTGGTTGCCATAGAACTCACGCTCGATGTTCGCTGATGCCGGGCGTGGGTAATTGGATAAATCGATAAACCGGGGATCGATATCCAACGTGGCGTCGTAACCGTATTCCGCATCAAAGTATCGGTAAGTCCCACCAAATTCCAACAGTGCTCTGCCCAGTTTTCGTTTCTCAGTGTGTTCAAAGTGATAAATCCGGAATTCCTGGTCGTCGCTCAGATGCCCGGTAATCATGCCAGGTTTGGAGACAAGCCCCTGGCGGTCATCCTTGATAGCCGTGAAGCCTAGGCGGGTCTCGGTTGAAATGCGGTCTGTCGGTTTCCGGTTGAGACTTGCCCACAGGTAAGTGTTGCCGTAGGCAGATTCTGCTTGTTCAGTCTTTGATGAATTATTAATAGAGACATCATCACCGAACCAGAGAAGGTTGGAAGAAAGCGTGGAAGACTCGTCCAGCACAGTATCGACTCTGGCATAGAGGTCGCTGAAAGCGGGCTTGCCGAGATCCGTCTGAGCCAGGCTGCCGATAAGGTCAATGGTGCTTCTTCTTATGCTGACCAGATAATCACTCGTCCGAAAACTGCCGCGTTTCATATAGGAGGCGTTGTACAACCCGATGCCAAGCTGTTGTTGTGATTCGATATCCTCTGGTGCGATCGACTGGATCTCCATCACACCGCTTAGCCTGTCTCCATAGCGCGCGGGAAATCCGCCGGTAATGAAGTTGATACTTGAGATGTAGCGTGTATCAATCACCGAAAAAAGGTCATTGAAACGATGCAGGTGAAAAGGTTCGTAGAGGCGCATACCGTCGAACATGATCAGGGTTTCATTGGCAAGTCCGCCCCGGATTGCGGATCGGCTGGATACGCCATTGTTTGCTGCGCCAGGTAACCGGCTGCTGACCCTAAATGCATCGTTGGCAAAGGCCGGTCGGCTGGTGAGGTTCTCCCTATCCAGGTAAACAGTGGCTATCGCATGATTCAGCGTGAATTCATGCAGGCTCGAGTTGACAATAACCTCTTCAATCGAGGGTTGAGAAACCGGGCCCTTATCCGCTGATTCTTCTGTTTCGTTTGTGATGATTCGGGAAACCTGAAACCCGGTCGATTCATCGCCAGTGAGTCTCAGCTCATATGCTGAGAGGGCATGTTTGATTTTCTCCAGTGTAATCGGTTGATCACCGTCATAGGTGACCAGGTAGTGGGGCCTTACCAGGGCTGAACTGAAAACGATCCGCACATCGGTCTCGTTGGCCAGCGTCAGGTACCTGCTTAGCGAAGTGGTTGACTCACTGGCTTGGAGATTGGGCAGCCAGCAAAGTAGGCAGAAAAAGAATGGGCGCACGAAATAGGGGGGTGCTCAGTGGCTGATCTGGGTTTTCACCATGATAACGTTTTCTGGACCGTCGATCAGTCGGATATCTGTGCTCTGAAGAACATACTCGAGAGATTCACTCGCAGTCAGGTGATCAATGGAACCGTGCAGCAGTGTTTCTGAGGCTTCACGTTCAGTATCCGGACCGGCAAACCGCAGATCCCGCCCGGTTTCGCGGGCAACCCACTTGAGATAGCTCACAAGGTTTCTACCCTCAATGCTGAAGGCTGGTCTTGTCGCCTCGGCCCAGCGCCATGAATCGTCGAAGGGAGCAACGAATGTTGATGCCGCATCACCGGTTTGAGTTATCGTTATTTTTTCACCGGCATGTACCTCCTGGTTCATCTGGTCGTTCGAGACATCGACCATGCCCTCGCGCACCTGAACCGACCAGGCGGTACCACCGCTGTTCACTATGAACTGCGTCCCGATGTCAGTAGCCGTGCCAAATCGAGTGCTGACCCTGAATGGTAGGTCTGTGGGTTTATCGTAGGAATCAAGGTAGATGGTGCCTTCAATGAGGTGAACTTCACTATCATTGATGAGTTGTAAGGAGGTGTCTGTGTTGATGCGGGCATTGAGCCCGTGGGCAAAGCTGACTGATGCGGAGTTGTCCGTACGCAGCCAGCTCCCGGCAGTCATGGGTTTGTCTTCGAGCGGTTGCCAGGTGGAGCCGTCTGCTGACCAGAAAATGCCTTCGGAGCTTGAGTCAAGATGAGCGATTGGTGGATTAGGTTCGCCAGTTTGTATTGTCAGACCAAGATAGATGGACGCTGTTACTACAGCGATACCTGCAGCGTATTGAAACCAGCGTCGCTGTTTTTGTTCCCTGACCTCCCGTTGCCAGGTTTGTTCTACCGCCGCATGTACACGGCTGGTCATGTCCTCTGGGGGTGTTTCGAGTGGGCCAACTTTTTGCAGAAGGTTGCTGATGGCTTCTTCTGTCAGATTGTCATCGGGTTCCGTCATGATGTCTGTCCAGCCTGATTCAATTGTGGAGAGATCTCGTCGATGGCTTTTCTGAAGGCCGTGCGTGCCCGCGCCAGAAGTGACTGGGCGGCCAACTCTGTCAGCTCAAGTCGTTTGGCGATTTCAACTACGGAGAGACCCCAGATGTACTTCCATTCCAGAGCGGTGCCGTAGTTCCGAGGCAGGAAGTCCAGGACCTCGATCACGAGACGTCGGGTTTGCTCTGCCTGAACTTCGGAAATCAGGCTCTCTTCTGACTCCAGTTGTTCCAGGATAGGACGAATCAGGTCATCGTCAGCGGGCACCTCAGGTGCCGCTCTTGATACCTTGCGATAGTGCATGTTGATTTCGTTGCGACAGATCTGACACAGCCAAGTGAACATGGACGCTTCCCCCCGATAGGTTTTCATGCTCTTCATTGCTTTCATCATAGTGTTCTGAACCATATCTTCGATCAACGACTCATCGTCGAGTCGGCTCAGGCCAAATCGGTACAGTCGAGGAAAATACTGCTCGAAAAATTCGTTAAATACTTGTTCATCGCCCGATAGAATCTGTCGGGCGAGAGCAAGATCTTCGTTGTGCATCGACTTATGGCTCACGAGACTGCAGGCTCACTTACTTAGATGCGGATTTTCTGGAAATCATTCGGAATACAAAAAATTGCAGGCATTGTAGGGCCTTATGTTAATCTTCCGGCGGACCGCTGACCTAATTTACCACGTGAATCTAAAACCTTATCGAACCCTGATCGTTCTGGGGGCCGCCCAGAGCTTTGGTCAGACAGCTGCGCCTATCCTGGTCTTGCTGGGTGGAATTGTTGGCGCAAAAATCGCCCCAAGTCTCGATTGGGCAACACTGCCGCTGGCCATCATGATTATCGGAATTGCCAGTGCGGCTATTCCAGCATCCATGCTGATGGCAAGATTTGGACGCAAGGCGGGTTTTTTGGCTGGGTCGGCTATTTCGGTGGCAGCGGCGCTGCTGGCTGCCTGGGCGGTCAACAGCGGCTCGTTCTACCTCTTTTGCCTCGCATCTTTCATGATTGGCAACTATGCAGCTTTCCTGCAGCAGTTTCGATTCGCTGTGGCGGAATCGGTGCCTACTCTGGAAGTGCCGAAGTGTCTTTCAATGCTGATGCTGGCAGGTATCGTGGCTGCGTTGCTCGGCCCCGACATTGGAAGACGATTCAGTGTTGTTGAGGGGCTCCCGGATTATGTTGGTTCCTTCCTGGGTATGGCCGTGCTGATGAGTATTTCCTTACTGATTCTAATAGTCTTTTATCGTAATTCTGAAATCAGTGACGATGAAAAGGAGGAAAGCGCAAGGCCGCTAACTGAGATCCTGAAGCAGCCGATGTTGATTCTGGCCATTGCCTCGGCCGTCGTCGGCTTCAGTGTTATGAGTCTGGTCATGACGGCAACACCAGTCAGCATGCACGAGATGGATCATCATTCTCTGGATGACACGACCTGGGTGGTGCAGAGTCATATTTTGGCGATGTATACCCCATCCCTCTTCAGCGGTTTCCTTATTGCGTGGATCGGTGTGATGCGCATCATTCAGAGCGGATTTGCGATCATGGTGGCTTGTGTTGTGGTGGGCTGGGGTCAACCTCAACTCATGCACTACTGGGGTGCCATGGTGCTGCTGGGTGTCGGCTGGAACTTCCTGTTTTTGGGCGGCACAACATTGCTGACGCAGACTTATCGAAGTTCGGAGCGCTTCAAGGTTCAGGCGGTAAACGACTTTCTCGTGTTCGGACTGCAGGCTGTGGGATCTCTCGGTGCGGGTGTGTTGCTCGCGAGTTTCGGCTGGAATGGCGTGATGGCGTTCAGTCTGCCTTGGCTGGTTGTTTTGCTGCCGGCGCTTTACGTTGTGAACCGAAAACAGCCGGGACAGGTTGTGGCGTAGTTCTGCGAATCATTGTGATTGCCTACTATGGTGCATTGGCATACATCTGATATCGGGTTAGTTCGTAAATACCCCGCGCGGTCCGTTTCATTTTCTCGAACTCATCCGGAAACTTTTCTGACAGATCCTGTCTGGGGTCACCATTGTTAACTGGATGGAGTCTGGCGTTGCCACCATCGCGATTCATGCGGAGCGCAAATCGGCTATTGACGACACCGATGATCGGGAATCGTTTATCTGAAGTCTGAATGTAGACACTGCGGTCGCCTTCCGGTGCAGTCGCGTTCAGGTCCCGCCCCATTGTTGTATTGAGGTACGTATTGCCCAGCAGACCGGCCATGGTCGGCATCAGGTCAACCAGACTGGCGGCCTCATGACGCGTTGTGTGGGAAAGGTACCTCGGGCTGTAAATAATCATTGGGACATGCAGGCCATCCAGGTCGAGGGCGTCGAAGTGGGCGGGCATAAATCCATCGGTGCGGGTGACGCGGTTGTTGTGATCACCGAAGAGAACGACGATTGAGTTGTCTAAATAACCGGATTCTTCGGCAAGCCTGATGAAGTGGCCGATGTTGTAGTCGAGCAATCTGACAGCATTGAATTGGGCAAGGCTGCGAAACCCAGCGGTACTGAGCTCTTCTTCGTCCAGATCGACTCGAGTTGTGAAATCGCCATTCTTGTCCGGGACGGTAAAGGGCCGGTGATTCCCCGCGGTCTGGATGTAGGCAAAGAACGGTTTGTCGGTCGGCTTTTGACTGAGGATGCCATCGACTTCTGTGAACAGATCATAGTCGGAAATACCCCAGACATCGGCGATTGGCGACTGCCAGTCCTGCTCCTCGTAGAGTTCTATGTCTGGAATACTCTGTTGAATGAAAGCACTCATATTGGCCCATCCGGCTGCTCCGCCGATAAAGTAGAACTTCTCGTGTTCCTGGAAGTTATTGATGACGACCCGCTGGTGAGTAATGAAAGGGTTTCTTGAGGCTGTCTTAACCGAGAGTACGTCCGGCAAGCCCGTTAGACTTGCCCAGACAGTTCGTGCCGTACCTGAGACCGGGACAAAAAAATTGGTGAAGAACAAGCCATTCTCTGCCAGGTCATCGAGATTGGGTGAAGGTGATGGCTGGATCGGATTTCCATAGGCACCGAGACGGCTTGCCCCCAGCGATTCCAGCATGATGAAGATGATATTAGGCGGAGTGTCGAAGTTGAGGCGATGATCTGCGGGAGAGATCATTCGATCCAGGCTGAGTCCATCGGAGTTGGGTACGTCCAGGTAGTGTGCGATATCTGCATGATATTCGATTGCCAGAGCCTCATCGTAGGGCGACTCCCGCTGTTCGAACGTGTCATAGAGGAAAAGTACCGGGTTCAGACCAAGTGCGTTGACCGCATGGTTCTCGCTGGTGATCGCATCGTTCCAGCGAAGCGGAACAGGGTTGTGCAGATTGATTTCGAAAATCCGACCGTGTGTCCCTACGATAACGACAGCAGCGATGCTGACAGCGCCGAGTGTTTTCTGCCATCTGCTGACAGGTCGTGCTTGTCGAAGCAGCATTCGCTGAGACCAGTTCACTATTGCCAGGCCGAGAAGGAGTAACAACCCAAGGCCGATGCTGATCCACACGACAGGATAGCTCTGCCAGACCATGGCAGCTGAAATCAGGGGGTCTTCAAAAAATCTAAGTGCCGTTGAATCAATCCGCTTCCCGAGATATTGGTAGTGGCCGAGATCGATGATATAGACGAGACCTAGCATGGCGAGTGTGATGAACACGTAACCATTCGACAGATTTCTTATCGGGGTTTTGGTCACCAGATTGAAGCGGGGCACCGTAGCCAATACCAATACAGGCAGGGTTAGCAGAATGGCGAGTCGCAGGTCGAACTTAAAGCCGATCCAAAAACTGTTCAGAACCTCCATGTTGATTTCGAGATCGGTAAATCCAAACAGAAAAATCAGCCTGAATCCGAGGTTTACCAAGAGGTACAGCGTTGCGACCGTGGCGAGATATTGGACTCTGCGTGAATACCACCACGCGACCGAAGCGTTGTCCTGAGTTTGTGGAGGCATTGAAAGTTCTGTTACCGGGTCGGCAGAGATCATACCTAGTTCTTACCCAAGTTCTTACCCATGATTTAGATACCGCGGTGCTGGTTTCCTGATAACTAGTTGATTTTTTAGCTGGCAACTTTGGAAAGTCACACCGGGTTACCTTAATTGCAGCCATATTCTGACGGAAACTACCTATTCTTCAGATGAATGAATAAACTGCGCTGCATGCCACTCGTTTTCGACCCGCCAGCAATTCCAACCCTGCCAGTTGAGGGCTCAGCCGATCGTTTCCCCGTGGGTGAAATTTTCTGTGTCGGTAGAAATTACGCCGATCACGCTATAGAGATGGGTGGGGATCCGTCGCGGGAACCGCCATTCTTTTTCATCAAATCATCATTCTCGATTTTGAGCGACGGTGAGGAGATGCGCTTCCCCGATTTTTCGAATGACGTCCACCATGAGGTCGAAATGGTGGTAGCGCTTGGCCTCGGTGGCAGTCACGTTCCAGTAGAAGAAGCGATGTCCCTGGTATTTGGCTATGGGGTGGGTGTCGATATGACTCGTAGAGATCGGCAGGCCGAGGCAAAGCAGAAGTCGCGACCCTGGGAAGCTGGCAAGACCTTTGTTCACGCTGCACCATGCTCGGCCATCGCCCCTATTGAGGAAACAGGGATCGTTGATAGCGCTGAGATTGATCTCATGATCAACGGTCAGATCCGGCAGACAGGCAATATTAACCAGATGATCTGGAAGGTGCCTGAGATAATCAGCAGATTGTCCGAGCTATTCCTGTTGCGACCTGGAGATCTGATTTTTACGGGGACGCCTGCCGGTGTTGGTCCCATTGCCCGTGGTGACAGTCTCGAGGTGAGCATTACGGGACTACCACGGCTTGCGTTCAAGGTGAGTTCATCTTGAACGAATTAGACTTTGAACCATCAAATGAGTAAACCTGGATCAATATGATGCGAATACTTTTTGCCCTTTTGCTAACCGTTTTTCATTCGAGTGCGATGGCCGACAAGTATGACGGCACACTTGACGTGTTCGAATCGGCTTCCGAATTGCAGCCCTATTTCGATAATGCTTATGGATATGCGGTATTTCCCACTGTGGGTAAAGCCGGTATCGGTCTGGGCGGCGCCTATGGCAAGGGCCGGGTGTACGAAAAGGATCGCGTGGTTGGCTCGGTCACCCTGGCTGAAGTGAGTATCGGTTTTCAATTGGGTGGACAGGCTTTCAGTGAAATTATATTTATGCAGGACAAACGTGCATTCGATGAGTTTACAGGTGGCCGGTATGAATTTGACGCCAGTGCCTCGGCTGTTGTCATAACCGCCGCTGCTCAGGCCAGGGCAGGTACCGACGGTGCTTCAGCCAGTGCAGGGACCGGGCCGGCATCGACCAGTCAGGTCGAATATGGCTACAACAAGGGTATGGCGGTTTTTGTGCACTCGCTTGGTGGCTTTATGTATGAAGCGTCCGTCGGCGGACAGAAGTTTACGTTCGAACCGATTGAGGCAGAACTACCTGCGGACGCCATATAAAGCAGGACTTCACTCGCGGCTCTCGCCACCCAGTGCGGAATAGAGCGCCGGTAAGAATCTCGACAGTTCCAGGGTCATATTGACGAACGCCGCATCTATCTGTGCCACTGGATCTTCGTCGTCCTCAGCTGAGTCATCGGAAGAAAGCACCTTGATTTGACGTAGTACCAGATCCTTGTCGACGATGACTTTGAGGTCACCGTGCCAGATCAGCGAAAGCTTGGAACAGGTTTTGCCGGCATCGAGGTGTACCCGGGCCTCGCTGGTTGCGAGATCCTGTCTACGCAAACTGACGGCGCTACCGTCTTCCGGGTCGAAAAGGTCGCATTGATCTCCCAGCGAGAAATTATCCGGCAGTTTTCTGGAGCGCAGCCAGTGCGTGAAGGTGTCCCCCGGCTTTGCTTTGACCTGTGGTGGCACGACTTTGAGACTACCCAGGGTTTCTCTGAGGCAGTTGAGGAACATTTCCGCTTCGGAAGATGATGTTGTGTCGATAACGAGGAGATCTTCTGATTTCGAGAGGTATCCCATAATCTGCTTTGACTTTGGCAATGCCCGCGGCAGCAGTTCTGCCAGTGCGTCTTCCTTTAATCGCTGTTTTTCCTTTGCGCGGATTGGTCTGGCTTCAAGGGATTCCAGGCGGGTGATTTTCTCTTCCAGCGTATCCGCGAGAGCGCTGCTGGGTACAACCTTATCCTCTCGTTTGGCACAGATCAGAAGACAACCAGCAACCTCGTGTACCAGAGAATTTTCCGGAATAGGTGGTATCCATCCGAACGATGAGGGTCGGATACCTGAGCAGGGCGCAAATGCCTTCGCTGCGAATGCGGCTTCACATTCGCTGGAATCAAGTGTTAGGGGCTGTGTCAGGCGATAGACGTGGGCGTTTTTAAAGATCATTCAGTGTTCCTTGGGACCGCGGCATTATAGCAGCAGTCTGGGTCGCAAAGCGGCCGAAGATCTGCGCCGAAAGCCACTGGACCGAAGGGAGGTGGCGAAAGGCAGTCTTCAAGTCGCCAAGAGATCGAATGCTGCTGCTATAATGCGCGCGCCCAGGAGTTGTTGAAATGCTGCAAGCCATAAGCCTTCATTGTGATCGATCCCGGCGGCAGTTATTCACTGCCCTGGATATTTCGGTTGCCCCTGGACAACTGTTGCAGGTTCGGGGTCCCAACGGTAGTGGCAAGACCACCCTGTTGAAAATTCTGGTGGGACTCTATACAGACTATCGAGGCGATATCGAATGGTCACTCGACAGGCCGCCGCTCTATCTTGGCCACAGCCCCGGCGTCAATTCGCGTATGACGGTCGTGGAAAACCTGAAGTGGCTCTGTCAATTACAGGGAGAGCATTGTGACGATCAGAGCATTGACCTTGTTCTGGATGCCCTTGGCCTCCATGGATACCAGGAGACCAATTGCAGCAGCCTCTCGGAAGGTCAGCGCAAGCGCGTGAACCTGGCCCGGTTCTTTCTCGTGAATAATCCCTGCTGGGTAATGGACGAGCCGTTCAGTTCCATTGATGTTTTAGGATTCGAGCATCTGCAGCAGCGCATGCAGGAACATCTGTCCGCCGGGGGTGCCATTATCCTGACCAGCCATCAGGAGCTTACCCTGGACGCTGAGATACGTATGCTGGAGCTCAGCTGATGAATCTGTTCATACGCACACTTCAGAGAGACCTGCTCATTCATCTGCGTGGTGCCTCGGAGGTCATGAATCCGCTGGTCTTCTTTATCGTCGTCATCAGTTTGTTTCCACTGGGGCTGGGTCCTTCACCGGATGAATTGAGTCGAGTGGCGCCGGGCGTAATCTGGGTGGCCGCGCTGCTGGCAACACTGATGTCCATGGATCTGATGTTCAGATCAGATTTCGATGATGGTTCTCTTGAGCAGATGATCGCGTCCGGTCAGTCTCTGATCGTGATGGTTCTGGCCAAGGTCGGTGCCCACTGGCTTGTCTCCGGTCTGCCGCTGGTGTTGCTGGTGCCGGTGGTTGGCCTGGTACTTTTTGTGGACGCAGCCGGTCTGAAAGCAATGGTGATCTCTCTGTTACTGGTATCGCCGACTTTGAGTCTGCTCGGTGCCATTGGTGCCGCGCTGACAGTCAGCCTTGCCCGTGGAGGATTGTTGGTTTCGATCATCGTTCTGCCGCTTTATGTGCCGGTACTGGTGCTGGCGACAGGTATGGTTCAGGCTGCGGTCAGTGGTGCGGATACAACGGGCTATCTCTACTGGCTGTTGGCGGCACTGATGGCTTCGCTGACAATGGCGCCGGTAGCGATTGCAGCAAGTCTCCGAGTAGCGGTCGATCAATGATAGAATGCGTTTCTCTTTTTTAGGTACATAAATGGTGCTGAACTGGTTCCACAGACTGGGGTCTCCCAAGACTTTTTTTCAGATGTCAGGCAGTTGGCTGCCCTGGCTGTTAGGTCTTTCCGTACTGCTATTACTGGCTGGCATGACCTGGGCATTGCTGTTTGTGCCACCTGACTACCAGCAGGGCAACAGTGTCCGAATCATGTACATCCATGTACCGGCAGCGATACTGGCGCAAAGCGGATACGTCATGATGGCGGGAGCTGCAGCGGTTTTTCTGATCTGGC
>JABHYO010000024.1 GCA_018656865.1 Gammaproteobacteria bacterium
CCAGTTAGTCAGAAGAAGGTAGTTTCTTTGTGTCCTTGGTCATAAGTTCTTCTCCGTCGTAGTAGAGCGAACCATCTCCGCTCTTGACGCAGAGAACCTCAATCGTCTCGTCCTGATTAACGTAACGCTTGCCGATCAGACAGCCGTGCATCTGATCTGCATTCCCGTCTGTACTTTCCGGCGCGTCGCTCATGACGACACCGCCGCAGGTAATACCGTCACTATCTCCAGCCTTGATGATCATCACTTCAGCTTCGCAGACGGCACTTTTAAGCCGTGCCCCTGGTTTTAGCATGTTATTTACCTCTCTTGTATAGATCTGCTGTGAATGAAGCGAAGGGGCTTACATGAAGTGTAAGGACCCTTCGCTATCTGAAATTCAAAAGCAGTTACTTAGGCGCGAACCGTTGACCGGCGTCGACCCTGATCGTGCCGCCGTTCATCATGGCATTCTCGTAAATGGCAATAGCCTGGATGGCGTAGTGCACCGGGAGGCCCATTCGCTTCGGGAATGCTGCATCCTTGGTCAGTGCAAGCGCGAAATCATCGGGAATACCCGCAGTCAAGCCCGTTTGGAACAGACTCGGCGCAATAGCATTGGCTCGAATGCCCAGACTGCCAAGGTCTCGGGCCATGACAAAAGTCATACCGGCGATGCCTGATTTGGCGGCTGCGTAGCCTACCTGGCCGATCTGACCTTCAAATGCTGCAATTGACGCAGTATTGATAATACATCCACGCTCACCGAAGTCATTGGGCTCATTCGCAGACATCTTGTCTGCCATCAGTCGGGATATGTTGAATGCAGAGATCAGGTTGAGGTCGATGCATCGCTGAAATTCATCAAGGGGGTGCGGCCCATCTTTGCTCAGTGTTCGTTTTGCGAGTCCGCCGCCAGCCGTGTTACAGCAGAGGTGAACAGAACCGCCAAGCGCTTCGACAGCCGCATTGAGTGCCTGCTCGGTGCCGTCGTAGTCCATGACATTACATTCGTGATATGTACCGCCGAGCTCTTTCGCGACGGCAGCGCCCTCGGATGTTGGTAGGTCGAGAATCGCGAGATTGCCGCCCCTTTCACTGAAGATTTCTGCAGTTGCACGGGCCATGCCGGAGGCACCACCCACAAAGATCGCATTGTGGCCTTTTATTTCCATGATTTTATTCCTTCCCAAAAAAAGGCACTAATGTTACTAAACCGCTATCTCAGGTCAATGAGAAAGGAAGTGCCATGGCTGAGGGGGGGTAAATGAAAGAACTCAGCCACCGTCTGGCCGAGGTCCGCGAATGTCTGCCTGATGCCCAAAGAAGTGGGCGGCAGATCAGGTCGCCAGGCCAGCAGGGGCACATATTCCCGCGTGTGGTCAGTGCCACGCCATGTCGGATCACAACCGTGATCAGAAGTGATAAACAGCAGGTCGGCTTCTTTCATCGACGACTGGACATCACTGAGCCTTTGGTCGAAATATTCCAGTGCCTCCGCATAACCCAAAGGATCGCGGCGATGGCCAAAATCCTGATCGAAGTTGACCAGATTAGTGAAGATCAGAGCATTGTCGTGATCGCCCCTTATCTGTGCGATTGTTTCGTCGAGCAGGGATTCCAGCCCTGTTGCCCTGGTTGAGTGGGAGATACCCCGGTTGGCAAAAATGTCCGATATTTTGCCGATTCCGCATACTTCGGTGCCGGACTCGACAAGGTAGTCGAGTAACGTCCGGTCGGGTGGTTCGACAGAATAGTCCCGCCGATTACCCGTGCGTGTGAAGTTTTTCGAATCTGTACCGGTAAATGGGCGCGCAATCACACGACCGATATTGGCCTCGTACAGAAGATCTCTGGCGATCTGGCAGAATTCGTAGAGATTTTCCAGACCGAATTCCTCTTCGTGCGCGGCCACCTGGAACACACTGTCTGCGGATGTATAACAAATAGGCTTGCCAGTGGACAAATGTTGTTCGCCGAGATCGCGGATGATGTCAGTGCCGGAGGCATGGCAGCAGCCGAGCACACCTGGTACACCAGTGCCATCGATCAGCCTGTTCAGGAAAGCAGCTGGAAAACAGTCAGGCTTGTCCGGGTAATAACCCCAATCAAACAGAACTGGTACCCCCGTCATTTCCCAGTGACCGCTGGGAGTGTCCTTGCCGCTGCTAATCTCTGCTGCCGCAGCATAGGCACCGCCTGACGGGCGGGTTTGGGCAAGTAGCACCGGGTCACTGGTGACGGCCTGGCAGGCCGCAGCCAATCCCATGTCAGTGAGGTTCGGCAAGGAAAGTTTGTGACCACGTTGTTCGAGATAGGTCTGCGCGATATGAGCCAGAGTGTTGGCTCCGACGTCGTTGAATTCAATAGCGTCAGGCGCGGCACCTATTCCGAAACCGTCGATGACCAGTATGATGGCTCTAGGCAAGTGATACTCTCCCTTCTGTGAGAGAAGTATACTTCAGAGCAGATTGCTTCAGGGGGAATCCATGTTGATCGCACAGGGTGTGATGGGAATGCTCGCGATAATCGGAATCGGTTATCTTCTGTCTTCTGATCGCAGTCAAATTAACTGGCGGGCAGTATGCGGCGCATTTTTCATTCAGCTTGTTTTAGGTGCGCTGGTACTTTATTTCCCCCCAGGCAAGATCGCTCTGGAAGCGATTGCCGGTGTGGTTATCAGTATTCTAGGTTACGCCCAGGCGGGGACAAACTTCCTCTTTGGCGATTTTGCTTCTGACGGCTATGGATTCGTTTTTGCGCTCCAGGTTCTGCCTATCATCGTTTTCTTTGCTTCGCTCATTGGTGTGCTTTATCACCTTGGAATTATGGAGCGGCTTATCAGCCTCATTGGTGGATTTATCCAGCTTGTTCTTGGAACTTCCAAGGCTGAGTCGATGTGTGCAGCCACAAATATATTTATCGGTCAGTCTGAATCACCGATAGCCATCAAACCTTTTCTGTCCAGTATGACGAAATCCGAGATATTCGCGGTGATGGTGGGTGGCATGGAAACGGTGTCCGGTTCAGTGCTCGGTGGGTATGCGGCAGCGGGTATTGAAATGCACTATTTGATTGCAGCCAGCTTCATGGCAGCACCGGCGGGGTTAATGATGGCCAAGCTGATCAGACCGGAGGTCGAGGGTCAGAACTCCGATCAGGCCCATGTCCATGAAGATATCGTCGAGCAGCGTGCGGTCAATGTCATAGATGCCGCGGCCCTCGGTGCATTGCAGGGAATGCAGCTAGCCTTTGCGATTGGCGCTCTGCTGCTGGCCTTTATCGGTTTGATTGCCATGATGAATGGCATCATCGGCTGGTTCGGTGGGCTTGTGGGGCTGGAGACGCTGACGCTACAGCAGATCCTGGGTTATCTTTTTCAGCCTGTTGCATTTCTGATCGGAGTGCCCTGGGAGGAAACTCGACAGGTTGGTAGTCTGCTCGGCCAGAAATTTATGTTGAACGAGTTTATCGCTTATCTCGATTTTGTCGTTAATCATCAAAACCTCTCCGAGAGAACCCAGGCTATTGTCACGTTTGCGCTGTGCGGATTTGCCTGCCTGTCGTCCATTGCTATAGTCGTTGGGGGTATCGGTGTGTTGGCACCTGAAAGAAGGGAAGAAATGTCTGAGCTGGGGTTGCTGGCAGTGATTGCGGCGACGCTGGCCAATTTGATGAGCGCAGCAATTGCCGGGGTGATGATTTCGCTCGGCTAAGTAGAAGCAGTCATCCCTCGCTCATTTCGCTCGATCAGAATGACTTGGCTATAGGAGAAGTTATGTCGACACCACATATTGCAGCAGCGAAAGGGGATTTCGCGGAGACTGTGTTGCTGCCGGGTGATCCGCTGCGAGCGAAGTTTGTTGCTGACCACTATCTTGAGAATGTGAGGTGCGTCAATGAGGTCCGTAATATGCTGGGGTTCACTGGCACCTACCGAGGCCAGCCAATATCAGTGATGGGCGGTGGTATGGGTATTCCCAGCACGTCCATCTATGTAACTGAGCTCTACCGAATTTTTGATGTTCAAAACATCGTTCGGGTTGGCAGTTGCGGTTCCATTCATCCGGAAGTGAATCTTGGTGATCTGGTCGTGGCCATGGGTGCCTCGACGGATTCGTCAGTTAACAGGCAACGGTTCATGGGGTATGACTACGCCGCCATTGCAGACTACGGACTGCTGCGAAATTGGGTGGATATGGCCGATGAGAAAGGGGTTAACGTCACCGTCGGCAATGTCTTCTCGACGGACACCTTTTATCATCTGTCCGATGAAATTTATGATGTGGCGGCAAGCTTGCGGATTACAGCCGTCGAGATGGAGGCCGCGGGCATTTATCGCATTGCGGCAGAAGAGGGTCGTCAGGCGCTTTGTGTCCTGACAGTCTGCGACCATATTTTGAAAGGGGAAAAACTGTCTCCCGAAGAGCGCGAAAATTCACTAGGTAAGATGATAGAAATTACACTGGATTCTCTATCGTAAAGAATCACCACAAAACAAAGGAACAACTATGCCCGTTGAAATGAAAAAGGATGGTCATCTCGCCATCATTACCCTCAATCGACCAGAAGCCCGTAATGCCATTAATAGCGAAATGGCACAGACCATGGAAGCCTGTCTGGATGACTATGAAAATGATCCCGATCTCTGGTGCGCAATACTGGCAGCCGAGGGAACGGTTTTTTGCGCGGGCGCGGACCTCAAGGAGATATCTGCCGGTAATGGCGCTTCGTTGTCTACGAAGAAGGGTGGCTTTGGTGGCATTACCCGTCGAGAACGAACTAAGCCCCTGATCGCAGCTATCAAAGGGACTGCAGTAGCAGGCGGTTGTGAGATATCTCTTGCCTGCGACCTGATTATCGCTTCGACCGAAACCGTATTTGGGCTCGCTGAAGTTAAGCGGTCCCTTGCAGCAGGAGCAGGTGGATTGTTCCGCCTGCCGAGAGCTATTGGCAAATCAACAGCGATGGAAGTCATCATGACAGGCGAACCTATTCCTGCTCAACGTGCCTATGAACTGGGTATGGTAAACAAGGTCGTGGAACCGGATTCGGTGATGGAAGAGGCGAGGGCACTGGCTGATCGCATTCTGGTGAATGCGCCTCTCGCGGTTCAGGCCAGCAGGAAAGTCGCCGCACGGGCCATGATGGACACTGACGATGACCTTTGGCGAGCCAGCAACAGGGCGATGGCGGATCTTGCAAAGACCGAGGACTACAAGGAGGGACCGCTGGCGTTTATTGAGAAGCGTGCGCCTGTTTGGAAGGGGAAGTAACTCAATTTCCTTACAGCAATAGCGTGGTTTTCGACGCTATTCCAACTTCGATGCCGCCTTCGCAGGACCGTCGTACGTGTGGATCATTTCGTACCAGCCCGAGCCGGGACAGCTCAGCACTTTGCCGACGCGTCTGCCGGTTTCCATGTGGTGTGCGCGGCCTTCCCATGCGTCGGGGTCTCTTTGCCACTCATTGAGCACCCTTTCGGCTTCTTCCCAACTTGTTGCGTCAACCTCATAAAAGGAGATGAAGTCGGTAAACGTAGCTCCTTCCAGGTGTTTTCCGCGAAGCTCGTACACACGGCTTCGGACGAAGTTCGGGGTTTTAGACACGTCTTCGACGTGTTGGTCGACGAAAAATTCCCTGAATCCCTCCTGGGTTTCAGGTCTATCATCAGCCGGTTCGCACATACCGATGAGGATGTATCGTTTGAGTTCTCCGTCAGTCTCCTGTGCAGCTGCGTCTACCGACAGCACCAGGCCGACGGCCACGGCCGCAACGGCTACACAGGAAATAGCACACTTCGTCACACAATCGAAGACAGTTTGGTTGTTCGCGTTGCTCGCCGAGAGCTGTTCCCTTGTCGGTTTCATGACGGTTGCTCCTCATCAGGATGTGTTACAGGTCCCCCTGCGATGGCTGGAGCCTACCATGACTGATTCAGGCGTGCAGCGGGCGTAAGGTCACGATATTCGTCAAATTCAGCAATCGCTGACTAAACAGCTTCCACCAGATCGGTAAGAGCTGCGTTGATTCTCACTTGTTCATATCCCGCCATTACTGCTAAAAAGGGTCTGGACAAATTGGTGGCCTCATAACATGAAGAAAGTCTATTCAGCTGTTCTTATTGCGAATTTATTGATCGAAAGCGTTGGCGCACTTGCCCTGTTTGCCGCGCCAGAATTCCTTGTCGATGCGGGAAATGCCAGCGCGGTGTTGTGGTCCTGGAATTATGCGTTTGTGGCTCTTGCGGTTGGCAGTGCCGTTTTCTGGGCCTGGCCCCATAGGGATAGTTTTACGGCCGCTGGCGCGGTGTTGGGTATCCTCTTCAGTTTTCACCTGGCCATTGCCGTTGCGCTGGCCATTGCCGATGAACTATTTGTCGATGTTATCGTACATGGTGCTTTCGCGGTGTTATGCCTGTACCTGTTCACCCATCGATTGAAATGGTGCCGGGATCCGGCGACCTGAGCTTTCCTGACCTTGGTAGCCCATGGTGGAGTCTCAGATGACACGAGCGGTGTTACCGAGGTCCTGCAAATTCACAGAGCTAGTTCCCTAGTAGAGCGTGTATTGACGATACACCAGTCCGCTCTCGTGATTTGGCATAGATCGAACCTACCAAGGTCGGCTATGGGTCCAGACTGTGTGAAAAGTCCCGCCAGAGAGTAAACTAGAACCTTCCTGAGAAGGAGGTTCTATGACTGACTTTATCAAAGGTGAGAACCGCTTCCAGTCCACGCTTTTCCCAGAGAAACTAGACGATTACATCGAA
>JABHYO010000157.1 GCA_018656865.1 Gammaproteobacteria bacterium
CATCGCCAGGCTGATAACTGAGAGTGGACGCACCATAGGTGTCGAACTCGATAATCGTGAACAGCTCCATTCCGGTTGCGTGATCAACACCGCAGGTCCATGGTGCAACGAAATATTGGAACCGATTGGCCTCGCTGACCACTGGCCTCTCAAACCGACACGAATACAGATGATTCACATCAACCGCCCCAAAGAGGTCATCGGTAAAATCCCCGTTTGTTGCGATCTTGTTGGCGGCATTTACTTCAGAGAACAGAACCAGGGTCAGCAGATTGTTGTCGGTTCTGCCCGCGAAGAAGATGAACGGGAGGTCGTCAATCCCTCCGATTACAATGACTGGGTCGACGATAATTTTAAAGCAGTCCAGCTTCATGGCCTGCAACATCGGATTCCCGCTCTCACAGAAAACACGCGCGTCATGGGATATACCGGCCTGTATACAGTCAACCAGCGCGACGTTCACCCGGTTGTGGGTTCAACCGGCATCGATGGTTTCTATGTCGCCAACGGCTTTAGCGGTCACGGCTTCAAAATCGGTCCGGCGATCGGTTCGCTCCTGGCCCAGCAGATAACGGGAACCACAAGGGACTTTGATACTGACGTCGACCCGGCATTTCTTGCATTTGACCGTAAGCCGCTGACGGTCGACGTCCAGAATGTGATGGCATGACCCAAATCACCCAAACGCGAATGATTCTCATATTGATGTTGATAATGATTCTCATTTAAGTTACCTTGCTGGTCCGTTTTGCACAGATCAGATCCATGAAAGAAAAGTACCTGGTATGCCTGATGGCACTACTATTCCTGCCGATCCACCCGGTCTACAGCGACTCCGCGCGATTCATGGAAGAGATCACCATCGTCGGCACACGCGCCGACGAACACCAGATGACGGGCGCGGCGCAATACATCAGTGCCGCACAACTTGAACAACAATCCTATTCTGATATTCAACGGGTTCTAAGGCAGGCACCAGGGGTCTCCCTCCAAATTGAGGATGGTTACGGGCTCAGGCCCAACATCAGTATCCGAGGCGTCGCAACGGAACGTAGCGGCAGAATCACTCTGCTCGAAGACAACATCCTGATCGCACCGGCACCTTACTCTGCTCCCTCGGCTTACTATTTCCCAACGGCCGGCCGGATGCACGCCGTTGAAATTCTAAAAGGCCCTGCGGCCATTAAACAGGGCCCTTATACGATTGGCGGCGCCATGAATATGATCTCGACGCCCATTCCAACTGAAAGAGCCGGTTCTCTCGTAGCGGAAGCCGGCAGTGATCGTACCTGGCGCCTGCATGGCAGTTTCGGCGACATGCTCGACAACGGTTTCGGTTACCTCATTGAAACCCACCAGTGGCGCTCCGACGGTTTTCAGGAAATCGACCGAAACAGCAGCGACACTGGACTTGATGTTGAGGATTACACCGTCAAGCTCAGCTATGCCACGGACCGACACAGCGTTGAGCTGAAACTTCAGTATGCGGTGCAAAAATCCGATCAGAGCTACCTCGGTTTGTCCGATGCTGACTTCGCAGACGATGCTTTTCGACGTTACGGCATTTCCGCTCTGGACAATATTTACACCCGTCACGAACAGCAGATTCTGAGATATCGTTTCAACATCTCGGATCAACTTTCCCTTACCGCCACCGCCTACAACAACGAACACAAACGCGACTGGTTCAAAACCGAGGGTATCGACTTCGACGGAAGCAATACCGCCGGCGAGATGTCCCGAACAAGCTGGTCCAGTGTAGTCTCGGCGATCAATATGGGCAGCATGTTGCAAGGTGTCGAACACGCTGACCTGTGGGGCATTCTCAATGGTGACATCGATACACTGCCCGGGAGTATCCAGATCAGATCGAATGCACGGGAATATTTCTCCCGCGGTTTCGAACTCGGTCTTGTTGCTGAAATGCAGACCGGAAACACAAGTCACGAGATTGAAATCGGTCTGCGACTGCATGAAGACGAAGAAGACCGTCTGCAACGGAACAGCAGCTATCACCAGGAAGGCGGTCAGCTTTTTCTCGATGATTTAGGACTCCTCGGCAACGCCGGAAATCGTCTGCAGGAAGCGCAGGCCCTGGCTGTCTTCATACATGACCGGATCGAACTGAATCGACTGGTGCTAACACCGGGCCTACGGTTCGAGGATATCGACCAGAAGCGGACCCGCTGGGAAACAAGATCGGGACGTACGTCAGACCCTGCTTCACGTGCAGCATCTAACTTCCGTGACAGCCGAGAAAACCATACTCGGGTCTGGTTGCCGGGTATCGGCCTCCTTTACGATCTGAATGACAGAACGACATTGGTTGCAGGCGTGCACAAGGGCTTCACCGCACCGAGCAACTCTCCAAATGTCGACGAAGAAGAAGCCATCAACTACGAGTTGGGTTTCCGATTTGGCGGTTCACGAATCACCGCAGAAGCCATCTACTTTCTATCGGACTACAACAATTTACTTGGCGAATGTACGGCTTCTTCAGGCTCTGACTGTACTATTGGCGACGCCTTCAATGGCGATGCCGCCACTGTTCAGGGTGTTGAAATGATGTTTAGTGCAGATTTGGTTTCTGGAAGATCCTTTAGCCTTCCGCTTTCGCTGAACTACACCTATATTAAGAGCCGATTTGACTCCGATATCGCTGACACCGACTTTTTCGGTGCCGTAGACAAGGGCGATCCCATTCCCTATATCCCAGAACACCAGCTCAATGTCAGTCTTGGCGTTGAGAAAGACCGCTGGAGTTCTTATGTCAACCTGAGCTATGTCGATGAGGTTTGCGTCAAGGCATCCTGCGGCGCTTTCGAGAAGACCGATGCCGCTCTGGTGCTGGATGTCACGGCTCACTACGCCTTTTCAGACAATCTCAGTTTTTACGGGAAGGTCGAGAACCTGACAGGAGAGGAGGACATCATGGGCCGCCAGCCCTATGGCGCTCGTCCGAACAAAGATCGAACAGCAATCTTTGGCCTGCGACTGAACTTCTAGAGAATCTTGATCCCGGATGAGGACGCCTCTATATTGAGGCGTCCTCAGTCAATACCTTCCTATTATGTCCCTTGAAATTGTCGGTGCCGGATTTGGCAGAACAGGCACATTGTCACTAAAACAGGCACTCGAACAGCTCGGTTTCAGCAAGTGCTATCACATGCTTGAGGTCAATGAAAAAGAAGGCCATCGGACCGAGTGGGCAAAGGCCCATCGAGGCGAAGCCATCGATTGGGATACGCTCTACGAAGGTTACAAAGCAACCGTGGACTGGCCGTCCTGCAACCTTTGGCGAGAGCAGGCTATTCACTTCCCCGATGCCAAAATCCTGCTTTCGCAACGTGATCCGGAAAGCTGGTACAAAAGTATCATGAACACCATCTACCCAACGTCGAAGGTCGCTTTGGAATCTGACGACCCGGCTCTGCAGTATTTTGGACGATGGGCATTTGAGTTGATCTGGGATGGCGTTTTCAATGGCAGGCTCGACGACAAGGATCATGTCATCAGCATCTTCCACAGTCACAACCAGGCAGTGATCGATGAGGTTCCTGCCGATCGCCTACTCGTATTCGAAGCAAAGCAGGGCTGGGAACCACTCTGTGATTTTCTTGAGGTACCTGTTCCCGATACTGACTACCCTCGAACCAATACGACCGAACAATTTCTGGAAATTATCAAACAAAGGGCAGAAGAGTCGTCCTGAATCAGGAAATAGGCCATCCCCGGATCAGGCCGCGGTCTTTTTTCGCCCGGCACCCACAATAACAGTCGGTTGATCACTGACAGGATGAGAGAACCTTAGCGCCGAGTCCGCTATCGGTGCCTTGCGGACCATCTTCCTGTCGGCCTCAAAGTCCTGCGTATTCTTCCATGGACCTTCACCCTGCTTTTGAAATAAATGCATGGAGCGCATCATATAACCAGCAGGAAAGTCCTCGATCCAGGGTCTGGCTTCCATCCCGGCATCCTCCTCGCGCAGGGTTGGTGTCGCCTGAGCCAGGCCAATATCATCCATATAGTTCAGAAGCCGGCATACATATTCGGACGTAAGATCTGCACGCAGGGTCCACGAGGCGTTGATATAACCGAAGGACTGCGCCATGTTGGGTATACCGGAATACATCATGCCCTTATAGGAAAAAGTATCGGGGATATGAACCGGCAGACCATCAACAAAGAATTCCACTCCCGATAGCACAGTCAGCTTCAGGCCTGTCGCCGTTACAATGATATCAGCAGGAAGCACCTCACCGGTCTGGAGCCGTAAACCTTCCTCAACAAAGGCATCGATCTGTTCCGTAACAACTTCCACGTCACCTCGGTTGATCGCCTTATAGAGGTCGGCATTTGGAATCAGACACAGACGCTGGTCCCAGGGGTTGTAGTCCGGTGAGAAATGCCTGGCAATAAAGTCCTCGTCAAACCACTTTCTCAACTCTTTGAGCAGGCGCCGCCTGACCATATCCGGCGCCGCCCGACAACGCTTGAACACATAGCTCTGCATCTTGGTATTTTTCAGCCGTGTGAGTGCGTATGCCCAGTTGTCGGGCATGATCTTTCTCAGAAAGTTGGCAATCCTGTCCTGATCCGGTCTCGCGAAGACATAGGTCGGCGATCGCTGCAACATGGTGACATGCGCACCTCTGTCCGCCATGGCTGGAACCAGCGTCATGGCGGTCGCACCACTACCAATAACGATAACTTTCTTACCAGCGTAGTCGAGGCTTTCGGGCCAGAATTGTGGGTGAACTATCTGGCCCTTGAATTCTTCCATACAGGAAAATCCTGCATCATGGGGCTCGTCATAGTTATAGTATCCACCGCACATGCTAACGAAACCTGCGCTCAACTCTTCAGTTGAGCCGTCAGATTTCTGTACTATCAGCGTCCAGCGGGCTTCTTTGGTCGACCAGGTGGCTTTTAATACCTTGTGTCCCGGCCGGATTTTCTCCCGAAGCCCGTGCTCATCTGCCGTCTCGGCAAGATACTTCAGAATGGACGGCCCATCGGCAATGGCTTTGGCTTCAGTCCAGGGCTTGAACCTGAAACCCAGGGTATGCATATCGCTATCTGAACGAATTCCAGGGTAGCGAAAAAGATCCCATGTGCCACCAAGGCCATCGCGTCCTTCGAGAATCGCGAACGTCTTCCCTGGGCAATTCTGCTGAAGATGCACAGCCATGCTGATACCCGAAATACCAGCACCTACAATGAGGACATCGTAGTAGCCCATTCGAAGAAGCCTATCCTTTTGCGGTAGAAATCACCTTCTCGCCGAATTCACTCAAACGATCAAGGCCTTCCGGACCTCCAAAAAAGAACGCTGGTACCATGATCCTGTCAACTCCGATTGAGGCCAGTTGCTCCACTCCCGCAACAGGATCCATCATTTGAGCGCCAAACATGGCGTTGATCTCGATACTCGCCGGGTCACGATCCGCCGCTTCTGCTGCCTGCCGCAATCGGGTCAACAACGCACCCAGCTTCTCGGCATCGCCTTCCCCCGGGAAGAATCCGTCCGCTAGATTTGCTGCCCTGCGGATCGCAGCATCCGTATCACCACCGACAATCACGGGAATCGAGCCATTGACTGGCCGCGGACTGCAAGTGGCGGGATCAAAGTCGACAAAGTCTCCATGATATTCAGCGTGAGGACCCTTCCAAAGCTCACGCATGGCTTCAATGTACTCATCGTTCCGCGCGCCGCGCCTTTCCCAGGGGATGCCCAGCGCATCAAACTCTTCCTTCATCCAACCGACACCAAGCCCCAGCTCAACGCGACCACCAGACAGCCGATCCAGCGTCGCGAGCTCCTTGGCAAGCACCAGCGGGTTACGCTGCGGCACAATAAGAATGCAGGTTCCAAGACGAAGCGTCGGCGCTGCGGCAGCGACATAGGCCAGCCAGATCAGCGGATCGGGAATCGGCGTTTCCGGCTCTGCAGGAATCTTGCCGTCGGCTGTATAGGGATACTTGGATTCAATGGAATCCGGCAAAATCACATGCTCGCCGCCCCATACAGAGTCAAAACCAAGTGCTTCGGCACGCTGACAGATTTCAATAGCATCGCCACCTTCAATTCCAACGCTGCTCGCAAAAGCTAGTCCTACTTTCATCTCCTACTCCACAAAGTAAAATTCAGCACACATCCTACCTGATACGGAAAGCAAGCGGGAGCTGCATCATTATTCAATTAAAACTCAAGGTTATACCGGGCGCCTCATCCTCCAGTATAGTGGGCTGGCTCGGCGATGAACTGAAGATCCGAGTATCCGCACCACCTGAAAAAGGAAAGGCCAACAAGATGGTCAGGGAACTAATCGCAGAAGTGCTCGGTCTCAATCCCCGCGAGGTCAGGATAACCGCAGGGGAATCATCCGCCCGGAAAACTGTATCCCTCGACGGAATTACCAAAACCGAACTGCATAGGAGGTTAGATACCCCATGAAAGTACCAGAACCGCTTTTCAAGATAATCAACATCTTCATGTCACTGTTGCTAAAGTCGCCCCTTCACGGAATCGCCAGTGGCAGTATGATGATCATCAATTTCACTGGCAGGAAATCCGGCAGACACTACTCGACGCCGGTCAGATATCTGAATATCGACGACCGCATTCGCTGCACAACATCAAAGCACACAAAATGGTGGCGAAACCTTGTCAGCAATCAGAGTGCAGCTCTGCTGCTTGGCGGAGATCTAAAAACCTGCAGCGTCGAGGTTCTGATGGACGATGACGAGAGAGTCAGAGCGGCGCTGGTGAGCTTTCTTGAATCTTTCCCACAGGATGCCGTCTATCAAAATATTCGACTCGAAGCAGATGGCAGTCTCAACCAGCTCGACCTGGAGGCATCAATCAGGGAAGCGGTGATCGTCGACTTTGCTCCCATTCACTCTACCTAAGGAGACTTTCAGGACTTACACATTCAGAGTCGCTCTGAATCCTCCAACGAAGCTACTCGATAGCCGAGGTCTCTGATAAGTCCATCTTCAAGACCATATATCCAGCCGTGTATGTCCAGCTCCTGTCCCCGTTGCCAGGCACCATTGACGACCGTCGTCCGACTCAGGGATCTCACCTGCTGCCTGACATTGAGTTCACATAAATTCTTCAGCGCCACATCTTCATCCAACGCGCCGAGCTCCTTCTCATGCTCAGACCATAAAATACGCAGACCGCTCAGCCAGTGGTCGAGAACACCCTCAGTTGCATTGCTCATGGCAGCCTTGACCCCCGCACAACCGTAGTGGCCACAGACAATAATGTGACGAATCTTGATAACCTTGATGGCAAACTCGAGTACCGACATACAATTGAGGTCGGTCTGCATAACGATATTGGCGATATTCCGATGGACAAAGACCTCACCCGGCAACAGACCAGTGATCTGATTGGCAGGTACGCGACTGTCAGAACAGCCAATCCACAGGTACTGGGGATTCTGTACACTGGCGAGACGCTGAAAAAAGCCCGAATCCTCTTGCTCGACTCGAGCAGCCCAAGCCTTGTTTCTCGCCAGCAGTTCCTGAATCTCGTCTGTCATCGTACTTCCCTTTTAACTCTTCGCTAGATTACCATCAGGAACCGAAATGAGAAGGCCTGGTGACTGACAATGAACACAATTGATCTGAGCGGCAAAGTCGCAGCCATTACCGGTGGCAGTCGCGGTATCGGCCGCGGCATCGCGGAAGCTCTCCTTAGTGCCGGGGCAATGGTCACGATCAATGGCCGCAACCAGGAAAAAGGAGATCAGGCCATTGTCGATATGGCTGCCGGAGACAGAGCCAAATTTATCGCTGGTGATGTCACCAGGCAAAGTGACGTGGAAAACTTCGTCCAAAGTACAATCGATCACTTCGGGCGCATCGATATCCTCGTCAACAATGCGGGTGGGTCTGGAGGTTTCGCTCCGGTTGCGGAGATGTCCGAAGAGGCCTGGCAGGAAGCCGCAGCCTGGATATTGCATTCAGCCTTCTGGGGGACACGAATCGCACTAAGAGATATGGAATCGCGGGGCTGGGGACGGATCATCAATATCTCATCTGTCGAGGGTAAACAGGCTAACAAGGAAAACGTAAGCCACTACATCACGTTCAAACATGCCTTGAACGGTTTTACCAAAGCAGTTGCCTTTGAATACGGCACCAAGGGAATCACCAGCAACGCGATCAGTCCCGGAGCGGTGGAAACGGACCTGATGAAAGAAGCCGGGCCATCTGCAGCAGAATCGGCGGGCATCACTTATGAGCAGTTCAAGGAAAACTATGCTCAGGATGCTGCCATCAAACGCCTTAATACAGTCGAGGAAGTAGCCGGCATGGCGCTCTTTTTGACGTCGGATCTCGGCGCGGGTGTTACCGGCGCAATACTGCCGGTCGACGGAGGCTCGGCGCTCTGATACCGGACGCGCCACACCAGCAACACTTTTTACACGGAACGATGTTTAATACATCATTTTGAACCAAAACGGAGAGAGACTATGTTAAAGAATATTTATTGGTTACCACTGGTACTGTTGACTGCCTGCGCAGATCCTATCGTCATGATTCCGGGGGGCAAACTCAAAGGTGAAGTAACAGCCGTTCCTGCCACCTGGGTATCTGTCCCTGAAGTTGTACAACTCGAGACAAGGCCTGCGGATCCCTATTCCGTTAATATCTGGGCGCTGACAGCTAATGGCAATCTCTACTTTGCGACCGACAAGGCGAAGTGGCTTGAATATATCACTGAAGATAACCGGGTCCGACTCAGGGCAGACAATGCTATCTACGAGTTGAAGGCTATCCAGGTAACCGATGAGACAGAGATCGCGAGTCTTGTAGCAGCCTACAAGCGCAAATACGACTACGACGTTGATGGCAGTATGGGAGACGCATTTCGACTGACAGAACACTAGCGAGCATGTCGATGAAACATCATCGACTAAAACGAATAGCTACTCGTCCGGCGAGATTTCCTCAAGCTTCCTCCCGGCTGTTTCCGGCAGGAACAGCCAAACGATGACGGGTGCGATCAGTGACACAAGACAGAGCACACTGATCGCAACCCAATTCGATCCAAAGACAAGATAAAGACCTGATATGGCACTTAGAGCCAGAATAGCCCCCAGGGTTGAGACCAATCCCCTTACCCCTGTTGCTGTGGATCGATAGCGTGTTGGAAATAACTCTGTACTGTAACTGGTCGTGGTTACGTCACTGCCCAATATGAAGAAAATCAGCGCCGTCCATAGCACAGGAACCAGCACGCCACTCACTGAATAAAAAGCGAGACCGGCGAGCCCCAGAAACGTCGTAAACAGAATAGTAATTGGCTTACGACCAAATCTGTCGCTAAGCCATCCTGAAAGAGGATTCCCGATAATCGCAAAGACACCACCGATAATCGTCAGCATCGCAACGTTAGCTGGAGTCCAGCCATGGACGTCCTGAAGGTACTTGGGTGCAAAAAACCCAGCGGAGCTACCCGCCAACGCCAACCCTGCGACCGCCGCAAATAGGCCGTAGGTTCTTCTAGGCGCCGAGGTAAAAAGCTCGGCCACCGGCTTCAAGAGGGGCTGATGGGTATGCTCAATGTTTTGATAGCGCTCTGTCTCTGGAAGCGCGCGACGCCAATAGGCAATCAGCAACAATGGCACCAGGCCAATAGCGTAAAGTGAGCGCCAGCCATAGGGAAGGTATTCGACAAAGCCATACATGATGGCTGCAAATCCTGCGCCGAATCCCTGAAGTGCGCCCAGCGCGCCAATCCCCCAGCCTCGGTGCTCAGGTGCGAATTCCTCGGCGATGACAACGGCAGCGATGATCACTTCTGCCGATGCAAATCCTCGAGCAAAAAATTGAAAGACAACAAAGGATTCTGCATTGGGAGACAATGCGGTCGCACCCGTGAACAGGGTATACCCAATCACTGTCACCAACAGCATGACCCGGCGACCCACCCTGTCCGCGGCAATCGCCAGCAAAATTGAAAGAAACGCACCGGCACGAACGATCGCACCCAGGAAACCGAGATCGGCTTCGGCAATCAACAGTTCATCCTGAATCTGCTTAAGATTCAGGGAAAAGAGGTAAATGTCATACTGTTCAAAAAAGGAAACGGCGGCAACCAGCCCCAGAACCTTCCACTGATGCTGACTGAGACTGGGAGGCCGACCTAAAAACCAGGCAAGCCGGTACCACAGCGGAACTTTGCTCAATGACCCCTCCCTCAAAGAGCTAGCAGCATAACCGACCCGATCAAAATGCCGAAGCGATATGAGATAAGCTACTGGTATTGCGCTTTCAGAGACACAGGATGCCTTTCCCCGGCAAGGATCTCGAGCTTCAGATCATCGAAAGACCCGGAGATTCCGGTGAAACCCTCGCGTATCTGAGAATTACAAATAGGGCCTCGGTACCGCTCAAGAACAACTGGCGACTCTACTTTTCCCTTGGCTTAGAGCCCACCCTTTCTGAGCACCGGGTCAGACAGGTCACAATCGATGGTCGATACGGCTATCTCGAACCGGATGACTGGGCACCTCTACCGCCGGATTCCTCAATAGAGATTCCCATTAATAACTGGCTTCTAAACCGCATGCCCGCCAGGGCCAGGCAGGGATTTCATTTCACTGAGGGTGACGATTTGGAAGAGGTGGCAATCCCAACGGTACTGCCACCGGCACTATTACCCATGCAGTCAGTCGAAAACACAGGGATCAAAGACCTGTCGCCAAGCTGTGATATAGAACTGCAAACACCGGAGCATATCTGGCAAAAAAACCAGCGCGGTCAGTCGGAAGCAGCAGGTCTAAGGTTGATACCAAACGTAAAAGCATTTGAGACCAGCGGAACCTCTGTCGCCTGTTCCGGCTTTGATTTCGATCATGAAGAACTGGGAAAGGTGTTACGCAGGCAAACAGATGGTCTGCCTGTCCGCGTTTCAATCAATTCTGAACTGGATGTTGACTGCTACAAGCTCACGGTGACCGACGAGGACATTAACATCGACGCCGGATCGAATCGCGCAGTCTTCTATTCTGCACATACGCTCCGCCAGCTGATTCAGGCAGATGGGTCTCTACCGACCTGCAGCATAGAAGACAAACCGGACTTCGATCATCGGGGTCTGTTCCTTGATCTCGCCAGGCACTTTCAACCGGCTGAAGAAATCAAACGGATCATCAGGGTCATAACAGCCTACAAGATGAATCGCCTGCAATTGGGGATATCGAACGACGAAGGTTGGCGGCTGCAGATACCGGGCTTGCCTGAAATGACTGAGACTGGTGCCAGGCGCACCTTCCACGCGAATGACCAAGATGGCAACCCTTGCGGACTCTACCCCGCCTGGGGCGACGGACCGGAAGAGCAGCACGAATATCTTACGACCGAAGAATTTACCGAACTGCTTACCTTTGCAGCCACACACCACGTCGAGATCGTCGTTGAATTCAATTTGCCAGCACACGCCAACGCGCTTATTCGCGCGATGGCGGGGAGCGGCCGATTCAGGGTCGTCGATCCCCTCGACGAATCCGTCCACAGATCTGCCCAGGGCTACACGAACAATGTAGTCAACGTCTGCATGCCGGATACCTACGTGCTGTCAGCAAAAATTCTTACTGCAATTCATGACTGTTACAAGACCGCCGCTGTCCCCTTCAAACATGTACACCTTGGTGGAGACGAGGTGCCCGAGGGCGCGTGGCTCCATTCACCCGCCTGTCGAAACTCGGAGTGCTGGGATTCATCCTGGGATGTTTCCCGGGAAGAGGATCGCAAAGCCGCAGAAGCCACTCTGCTTCGACACTACGCCGGCGAGATTCTGACAATCGTGAAGGAGCTCTCCCCAAAAACCCAGGCGGGTTTCTGGCATGAAATGAGCCCGGCACTTCCAGCTACCGACAACATTTACATCACAGGCTGGGCCACAGAAGGTGCTGACCACGAACTCATTACTGATGTGCTGGCACGGGATCAGCAACTCGTCATCGCCAATGCCAGTTTCCTCTACCTGGACATGCCCTATGGCCTGCATGTTGAAGAACCAGGACTACCGTGGGCTGCCTACATCGACACGCAAAGAATCCACGACTTCGATCCGCTCGCATGCTGGCAAATTCCTGACGGAGAAAGACCGCTGGTCAAAGGCATCCAGGCACAGTTATGGTCGGAAACGGTAACCGGGCCTCAGATGATGGACTACTACCTCTTTCCCCGCCTGCTGGCGGTGGCGGACCGGGCCTGGCAGATAAGAGCCGAGACTAAAGCCTGGATGAAGTTCGCTCAGGCACTCGGCGGCCGGGAGCTTTCGTACCTCGATTCACTGGGAGTGGAGTATCGGCTGCCGCCTCCCGGCGCAAAAGTCATCGATGGCAAACTGCATGCAAATGTAGCTTTCCCTGGCCTCGTCATTCGCTATACCAAAGACGGCACGGACCCGGACGCCAATGCGGAGATCTATCTGGTCCCGCTCGAGCTGACGAATATCGAAGAGATTAGGATGGCAACCTTTTCCAAAACTCGTGACACTTCCAGCAGAATTATTACCATCTCGACGGACACGCCGTGATATGTCCGGAATGCTAACCGGTCGTGGCAAAAAAGAAATTCCAGCACAGCTGAATTAGTCCGAGGCGGAATCCAGGTACGCAACGATCTGCCCAACGCAGATCTCTACACTGTCCTCACCGGAATGCAGGTGGATTTCCGGGTTCTCTGGCGCCTCATAGGCGCTGTCCACGCCGGTGAAATTAGGCAGTTCGCCGCGCCGCGCCTTCGCATACAGACCCTTGGTATCACGGCGCTCAGCTTCCTCTAGCGGCGTATCGACATAAATCTCGACAAATTCGTCCGCATCCATCAGCCGCCTTGCCATATCACGCTCGGCCCTGAATGGTGAAATAAACGAAGTCAGCACAACGACCCCAGCATCGACCATCAGCCTGGCCATTTCAGCCACACGCCGAATGTTTTCGATCCGGTCAGCATCTGAAAAACCGAGATCCTGATTCAACCCATGACGAACATTGTCACCATCGAGTATGTAGGTTCTGATACCGCGTTTATGTAATTGCTGTTCGAGGGCATCGGCAACCGACGACTTTCCGGAACCGCTCAATCCGGTAAACCACAAAACCCTCGCCTTGTGACCATTCATCGCTTCACGAGCTGATTTATCGACAACAAGTTTCTGCTGATGGATGTTCTTTGCTCGACGCAGCGCAAAGTTGATCATCCCCGCGGCCACTGTTGAATTGGTGTAGCGATCTATCAATACGAAAGAGCCCAACGACCGGTTACTATCGTAAGGTTCAAAGGGGATGCCCCGATCAACACTGATGGTCGCGACACCAATGTCATTCAACTCCATTTCCCTGGTAGAAAGATGTTCCAGGG
Organism: Gammaproteobacteria bacterium; assembly: GCA_018656865.1. Classification (GTDB taxonomy): domain Bacteria; phylum Pseudomonadota; class Gammaproteobacteria; order Pseudomonadales; family Azotimanducaceae; genus UBA9659. The sequence goes on from JABHYO010000157.1 coordinate 13,393, forward strand.
TATTGATGTTGTACTTGTACTTGATGTCCGTCAGCGTGGCGTTAATCCGCGTAGTGCTGGTCTTCAGCCAATAGGCACGACCGTGGTGGCCGGGCTCCTGATCCATCCAGACTAGATTGACTTCGAACTGGTCGGCAACCTCACTCGGATCCTTGGACGCGACAATGATATCGCCCCGTGAACAATCCACTTCGCGATCGAGCGTGATCGTTACCGCCTGATCTGCAACGGCTTCGGGCAGACTATCCTTGTAGAGGATTATGTCGTCAACATTGGCAACCTCACCGGACGGCAACATCCTGACCGTATCTCCACGGGAAACCCTGCCGGAGACTATCGTACCCGAGAAGCCACGAAAGGTTCGATCCGGTCGATTCACCCACTGTACTGGCATGCGGAACGATTCATCGATCAGAGAACGGTGCGCATCCACCGTTTCCAGAAAGCCGATCAGGGTCGGCCCTGAATGCCAGGGCGTTTTGGCGGACCGTTCAACAACATTGTCACCCTCCAGGGCCGAGAGGGGAATGGCCGTGATATGTTCGAAATCCAGTTGAGCCGCAAAAGCTTCATAGTCCCTGACAATGGCATCGTAAATATCACGATCGAAGTCGACAAGATCCATCTTGTTGACTGCCAGCGCCACATGCTTAATACCCAGTAGTGAGCAGATAAAGGAGTGTCTTCTAGTCTGTGTAAGCACTCCCTGCTGAGCGTCCACCAGAATGACCGCCACATCTGCTGTCGATGCTCCCGTGGCCATGTTGCGTGTGTACTGCTCGTGGCCGGGCGTATCGGCGACAATAAATTTGCGGTGATCAGTCGCGAAGAAACGGTAGGCAACGTCGATGGTGATACCTTGCTCCCTTTCCGCTGCAAGCCCATCGACCAGCAGAGCGAAGTCAATGTCGCCATCCTGGGTGCCGTGGTGTTTGGATTCGTTCATCAGCGCAGCCACCTGATCTTCGAAAATCAGCTGCGCTTCATAAAGCATGCGTCCGATCAGTGTGGACTTGCCGTCATCAACGCTGCCACAGGTGATAAAGCGCAGAAGATCCAGGCTTGACTGCTCTTCCAGGTACTTATCGACATTGGCTGTTATATCGTTCATACGTTCTGTTCCGGGTGAGCGATATGCCGGATCGTGCCCCTTGGCACAAGCTGCCAGGCACGTTCATGCATATAATAGATGAAGAATTTGGCGATAAATTCAATACTGCCGATCGCAATCGCCGTTGCTATATCACCAGTAATGAACCAGGCAATGATTCCGGTTGTTGTGGTCGCAACGACCCGCCAGGAAAGCGCCTTGAGCAGGCTTCTTAGATGTGATTCACGATATTCTTGTGGTTCTGTGTGCATTAGAAATACCCCTCCTGCTTTTTCTTCTCCATGGAGCCGATACTGTCCGAGTCGATTGCTCTACCCTGCCTTTCGCTGGTCCGTGCCTCCAGCAGCTCCAGCAGAATTTTCGGCAGGGAGTCTGCATCGGAGTCGAAGGCACCGGTCAGCGGATAACATCCAAGTGTTCTGAAGCGAATACGCCGGGTCTGAATTTTTTCGTCCGGGAAGAGCTTCAGCCGATCGTCATCCACTAACATCAACATGCCATCACGTTCAATCACGGGGCGCTCAGCCGCATAGTAAAGCGGAACAATGGGGATATTTTCCCGGTAAATGTACTGCCAGATATCCAGCTCCGTCCAGTTGGACAATGGGAAGACCCTGATACTCTCACCGGGAGCCTTCCGTCCGTTGTAGAGGTTCCACAATTCCGGTCGCTGATTCTTGGGATCCCATCGATGAGCGTTGTTACGGAAAGAGAAGACCCTTTCTTTTGCGCGGCTCTTTTCCTCGTCTCGTCTTGCTCCGCCAAAGGCTGCATCAAACCCGTACTGATCCAGTGCCTGTATCAGACCCTGGGTCTTCATGACATCAGTATGTAAAGCACTGCCGTGATCGAAGGGATTGATGTTCTTTTCAATGCCTTCCGGGTTGATATGAACAATCAGATCCATGCCGGTCGCTTCAGCGACCTTGTCGCGGAACTCGTACATGGCCTGAAACTTCCAGCGGGTATCTACATGCATAAGGGGGAACGGCGGCCTGCTCGGATAGAACGCTTTTTCTGCCAGCCTCAGCATGACTGACGAATCCTTGCCAATGGAATAAAGCATGACAGGATTTTCAGATTCAGCGATGACCTCGCGAATAATATGAAGGCTTTCCGCCTCCAGACGGTCAAGATGGGTCATGTCCATTTTGTTTTCCACTTCTCGTTTCACCACCACCGGTTCAAGATGAACAGGCTGGGTGTGGTAGGCGGTAAGGCCCATGCGAGCCTTACCACCCGATGTCAGTTCAATATCATGTTGTTTTGTAATCGCAACCATCGACTTGGCCGCCGAGGTAATCGCCCCATGCGGCCAGACAAGCAGCCTTTTCTGGTATAGCCGGTGCAGAGCATCGAGAAAAACCCGCAGAGCTTGCTCATCGGGTGAATCTTCAAACCACAGCCACTTGCGACCGCCTCTGCCGTCGTTTGCCATCAGCAGATGTCCGTGATCACTTTGGTGCTGTTGAACAATTAGTGAGGGCAGTCGCTTCTGTTTCGCTTGAGCGTCCAGATCGTCCCGAATCAGGTGATTCAATCCCTCGCCAATGTCATCGACAACCTCATCGAGCTTCACGAATTCCGGCAGGATACTTTCGTCGCTTAGCGCCCTTTCGACTGTCCGCAGCGACGTTCCGGTTTCCGACTGCAAGGCTTGTGAGTCCCAGCAAATGGGCAACCCGGCCGCATCCATACGGTTTTGATAGGCTGATTTGGGAAGTTTCGAGGACACGGATACAACCACACAATGACGCAATATGCGTGATTTTAACGTTTTATCCTCACATATCAAATATTAATCAATTATATGCATATTGCGTCAGTTGTGCTGCTTCTTTGCCTGCATTCCTGAAGATCTTCTCCGCCATCTCATCGGCTATCTGACAAGTCGGCCTCCGTTGCTCGTCAGCCAATCTGAATACGGTTTCGAGCGTTGTACCTATCCCCGCAATGTGGCGATTGACCACATCGCCGGATCGCTCACCACAGCGCTGATAGTAAACATCAATAATGCCGCCGGCATTAATGACATAGTCTGGCGCATAGAGGATGCCACGGTCACGCAGCGCACGGCCGACACTTGCTTTAGCCAATTGATTGTTAGCAGCACCGGCAACGATGCCTGCCTTGACCTGGCGCACAGTGGTTTCACTGACAGCACCGCCAAGAGCGCAGGGCGAAAGTACATCCACCTCGGCAGACAGTATCTGGTCAATTGAGACAACTTCAACATTCAGCTCGGACTGCACTCGTTTAAGGTTATCTTCTCGAATGTCAGCAACCGTCACACAAGCGCCTTCTTCAACAAGCATGCGGGCGAGGTGATAGCCAACATTACCAACTCCCTGGATGGCCACACGAATGCCGCTGAGGTCTGTCTGCCAGCGATACCTGGCCGCCTGCCTGATGCCGACGAGAACACCGTACGCAGTCATCGGCGAGGGATCTCCACCATACTTTTCCGAGTCGAGTACACCCGAAACATATCGGGTTCGCTCACCGATGATCGCGATGTCCTCCAC
>JABHYO010000023.1 GCA_018656865.1 Gammaproteobacteria bacterium
AGAGCAGCGCAATGACAAGCTCACTGGCGAGAACCGTAAACTGCTGGAAAACTGGCCGGTATTGAAAGAGAACTACCAGGGTGAGGAGCGAGTCGAAACCACTTCTTCCGGTAAAGAGATCCGCACCAGACTCGGCAGTGAGACGCTCTCGGGCAACTGGATCTCTCGGGTTGCCGTTCCTCCCTTTGAGGACGATGGGGAGGTCCTCAAATTCCTGAAACGCGAAAATATGCCGGGACTATTTCCCTATACCGCTGGAGTCTTCCCCTTCAAGAGGGAAGGTGAGGATCCTGCCCGCATGTTCGCCGGTGAAGGTGACGCCGCGAGAACCAATCGCAGATTCAAGAAGCTCTCAGAACACTCCGATGCCAAGCGGCTCTCGACAGCCTTTGACAGCGTCACCCTTTACGGCTTCGATCCCGCAACCAGACCGGATATTTACGGCAAGATTGGCAACTCAGGTGTCTCCATTGCGACGCTGGATGATATGAAGGTGTTGTATGGCGGTTTTGATCTGTGTGATCCCATGACCTCCGTCTCGATGACGATCAACGGACCGGCACCGGCGATCCTGGCTATGTTCCTTAATACGGCAATTGATCAGAAAATCGATCAGTTTGTTGAGAAGGAAGGGCGCGAACCGAACGCTGACGAAACTGCAGAACTGAAGAAGTTCGCACTATCCAATGTCAGAGGCACGGTTCAGGCAGACATCCTGAAGGAAGATCAGGGTCAGAACACGTGCATCTTCTCGACAGAATTCAGTCTACGCATGATGGGGGATATTCAGCAGTACTTTATCGACAAAGAGGTTAGAAATTTCTATTCCGTGTCGATCTCCGGTTATCACATTGCCGAGGCGGGTGCGAATCCGATTTCGCAACTGGCATTTACGCTGGCTAATGGTTTTACTTTTGTTGAAGGCTATCTCGCCCGGGGGATGCATATCGATGACTTTGCCCCGAATCTGTCCTTCTTCTTTTCAAATGGCATGGATCCCGAGTATACGGTGATCGGACGTGTTGCCCGCCGTATCTGGGCGGTTGCCATGCGTGAGAAATATGGTGCCAACGAACGAAGTCAGAAACTCAAGTACCACATCCAGACCTCCGGTCGCTCATTGCACGCGCAGGAAATGCAGTTCAATGATATTAGGACAACGCTGCAGGCGCTGCTGGCAATTAACGACAACTGCAACAGTCTGCACACAAATGCTTACGATGAGGCCATTACCACACCGACGGAAGAGTCTGTTCGAAGGGCGCTCGCTATTCAGCTCATCATCAACAGGGAGTTCGGCGTCACCACAACGGAAAACCCAAACCAGGGTTCATTCATTATTGAAGAGCTTACCGACCTGGTGGAAGAAGCTGTGCTTCGTGAGTTCGAGAGTATATCGGACCGAGGTGGTGTTCTTGGCGCCATGGAGACTGGCTACCAGCGAGGCAAGATTCAGGAAGAATCGATGAAGTATGAGACGCTGAAACATGACGGTAGCCTGCCTATCATTGGTGTGAACACCTTCCAGCCGGAAAGTGAGCAGGAGGAAACCACCATCGAACTGGCGCGCTCGACCGAAGAAGAAAAGCAGAGCCAGATCAGGCGACTCGAAGATTTTCAATCCCGTCACAAAGACGGAGCGGAAACGTCACTCGCCAACCTGAAAGCAGCGGTTACCAGCGGCGAGAATGGCTTCGAAGCGCTAATGGACGCGGTGCGCTACTGCTCACTAGGTCAATTGACCGATGCCTTCTTTGAGGTTGGTGGCCAGTACAGGCGCAGCACCTGATTTGCGAGTCGTCTCTCTGGTCCCAAGCCTGACGGAAACCCTGCTGACCTGTGACGTCGAAGTTGTTGGTCGAACACGGTACTGCATTCATCCCGAGCCCGGGATACGGGATGTGCCTGTTGTTGGCGGCACCAAGAGTGTAGATTGGGAACGTGTTCAGTTGCTCCAACCGGATCTGATCGTCATGGACCGCGAGGAGAACACACGGGATATGGCAGAATCCTGCCCCTTTCCCTGGCATGCGACACATATCACGTCGGTTGATAATGTTGGTGAGGAAATTGGAGAGCTTGCCGATCGTGTCAGTAACGAGAAACTGCAGGCACTTGCCGGGAACTGGAAGCTACTGGCATCAAAACCCGCGATTGAATTTAGAGACTGGCATCACTTGCCCGGATTTAAGAAGGCGATTGGCAATATTAGTGGTGAGTTCGATGCAATCGAGTATCTGATCTGGCGTGATCCATGGATGGCCGTCAGCTCTGCGACCTTTATCGGCTCCATGCTCGGTAGGGTGGGACTCGCTAAATATCTGCCCGATCACAAAGAAAGCTATCCTGAACTGATAGAGGATTTGCCAAAACCCGGTGTCTTCTATCTGTTTTCATCTGAACCCTATCCCTTTGGCCGATACGCTAAGGAGTTGGAAGCGCAGGGGTTCAGCGGTGCACTGGTCGACGGCGAGTTCTATTCGTGGTTCGGTATCAGAAGCTACCTGCAGCTCAAGGCTTACCTCAAATAGATATAAGCATGGTCTTGTTCCCCTTGTGTCGTGACCCTTTGAAGATCACGCTTTTACAAACTAATATCAATTCACTATCATTTTGATCGGTAGTGTGGGATAGGGTCAGTAGTTCCCTTGAGTTTCCTGAAAATCCATGAGGAGTATCAGTGGATAAACGCAAAGAACGTAGACAATTAGCAGGCGACATGGTTTTTTCAGTGCATGTCTATGAGAGCTTCGACGATCCTAAATTGGAGGGAGAATTCATAGCTTGTCAATTATCCGATTTTTCCGGGCATGGCTTACATGTCTTGACTGAAACAGCATTGGTGCCTGAAACGCTGCTTAGCATCAAGATAAAGTCTGGTAACCCGGTCATTGAATACTCTCTTCGCGGTGAGATTCGATGGACAAAAATCATCGAGAACAAGTGCCATATGGGAATTCTGTTTACTGAGAATGGCAGCGCAGATCTTCACACCTGGGTTTCAAAATACGGTGGAGTTTAGGTGTAAGTGTCGTTACACGACAATAGCCTCAGCAGTTGGCATGACACCATCTCCAAGCACTGCCTTGGCTTGCTTAAAGGCATCGAAATCTCCGAGAACAATCTGCCAGGTGTAGTAAAAAGTTTCATCTTCCATGGGTACTTCAAAACAGCCGATACCAAGGGGTACCAAAGCGAAGTCACCCTGGTATTCACCCGCAAGGTGGCGGTCGACGAAGTCGATATAGTCATCCCTCTTGTCTTTCCTGACCAGGTCGAAGAAGGCGACGGCGTCGCGACCCGCTGTATCGATCTGTTTCAATACTTCCGCCGGAAAGAGGCCGCCCGTCCAGCGCGCATTTATTTCTGTGACAACGATGCTGCCATCCCTGCCAATGAAGAAGTCGATGCCGCAATTGCTCCCGAGATCGGAGGTGTAGCCGTGGAGACGTGCGTATTCACCGACTTTGAGCAATAGCGTTTCTTGCTCTTCGGTGAGGGAGACTGACTCGCCAATAAGATTCCCAACCCAGAGACCGTCAGCGAAGAGAATCTTTCGAGTGTTGGCTATCGAGATATCATTGTCGGTCACGAGCAGGTCCACCGTCATCTCAGTATAGAAGTCGAGTGGTAGTTTTTTCTGTAGTAATACAACCATGTCATGGTCATATTCCTCGACGAATGATTTGCATGCATCCCGGTCATCTATTGCGGTCACGTTTCTAGCACCGGCGAGGCCGAGAAGCTTAACGATGATCTGATTGTCGTGTTTACTGAAAAAGTCCTTAACCTCGCTGCTATCAAGGTCGCCTTTGGTACAGACCAATGTGTCGGGGTAGGGAATGCCGAACCCGGGTGCGTTCTCTGTGAAGTGTTTCTTCGAGTTCACATTCTGGTTGATGCTGAGCAGTTCGGGATCTTTGTGGATGACTGAATTTGATCCGCTCGACATATAAAGATTGGCGACATCGGTCAGTTCAGGATTGCTATCGATCATCCTGGCGACGGATTCGTAGAACGTGAACTTCGGGTGATAGGAGAAATGGTCCCAGGGCACAGTACGCTCAACGATACGCGAAAACATATCATGGTATTGCGCAAGACAGGCCTGCCATTCAGTCTTGCCGTACTCATCGTAAAGCGCCAGATGATCCTGCTCATGACCGATGCAGGCAAGCGCCACTTGAAGCATGGCGGTCAGTTCGACGTTGGAAAGATGATCGGCATGCTGTTTTTCCGTGAGGTTATCCAGATCGAAGTGAAGTGAACAGTCGTCAGCCGCCATGGCGTATAGAGAAGAGTAGTGAGTTCCGGGAAAGAAAGAACCAGCGCGCATAGATAGAGTCCAACTCGTTGTTGTTACCAGGCGAGGCCGGTAACCAGGATGACAGTGATTGCGATAGGCAGCAGAAAACGAATAAGCAGGTGCCAGGTTTCGAATATCCAGGCAGGCATCGCGTGGAGTTCTTCCCTTAGCGTTGGCTTATGAATCTGCCAGGCCGTAAATACTGCTATCAGCAGACCGCCGACCGGCAGCATGATCTGGTTCGATACATAGTCGAGTATGCCGTTTAAATCCCGGCTACCAACCTGCCAGTCGGCAATGACGTTGTAGGAAAGAATGCTAAGA